>NZ_JAVRHI010000075.1:0-21862 GCF_034105845.1 Streptomyces sp. CRN 30
CTGCCGCAGGAGGCCGCGCCGGTGCCGTTCCAGACCCGCCGCACCGCGGCCGCCGGGGCCCTGGCCTCGGCCGGATCGCTCTCCGCGGAGGGCGCCAAGCCCGAGCTGTACGCGACGGGCCGGCTCCCCGGCCAGCGCAGCGCCCCCTGAGGCCCTGAGCGGCCCGGTCCCGCACCCGATCACCCGGGTGCGGGGCCGGGCCGTACGGCTCGGGCGGGCCGTAAGGTGAGACACATGAACGATCGCATGGTGTGGATCGACTGCGAGATGACCGGGCTCTCGCTGTCCGACGACGCTCTCATCGAGGTGGCCGCGCTGGTCACCGACTCGGAGCTGAACGTGCTCGGCGAGGGAGTGGACATCGTGATCCGCCCCCCGGACGCGGCCCTGGAGACGATGCCCGAGGTGGTGCGCCAGATGCACACCGCGTCGGGCCTGCTCTCGGAGCTGCCCGACGGGACGACCCTCGGGGACGCCGAGGAGCAGGTCCTCTCCTACATCCGCCAGCACGTCAAGGAGCCGGGCAAGGCGCCGCTGTGCGGCAACTCGGTCGGCACGGACCGCGGCTTCCTCTTCCGTGACATGCCGACGCTGGAGAGCTACCTGCACTACCGGATCGTGGACGTCAGTTCGGTGAAGGAGCTGGCCCGCCGCTGGTACCCGCGGGCGTACTTCAACAGCCCCGAGAAGAACGGCAACCACCGCGCGCTCGCCGACATCCGCGAGTCCATCGCCGAGCTGCGCTACTACCGCGAGGCGATCTTCGTCCCGCAGCCCGGCCCCGACTCGGACACCGCCAGGACCATCGCCGCGAAGCACGTCCTGCCCGCGCAGTAGCCCCCCGCGAGACGCCGCGGCCCGGCGCCACGGAAAGCCGGGCGCGAGCACCCCTTCGGACCCTGTACACTTTTTCTCGGCCGGTCGGTGAACCGCACGGAGAACCAGCCGGTCATGGTGGGTGTAGCTCAGCTGGTAGAGCACCTGGTTGTGGTCCAGGAAGTCGCGGGTTCAAGTCCCGTCACTCACCCTGATGGTTGAAGGGCCGATCCGCGAGAGCGGGTCGGCCCTTCGGTGTGTCCGGCCCTTCGTCGTTCCCGACGGCCGTGTCCGACGGCCGTGCCCGGCCTCAGGACGAGGCGCGGGCCACCAGCTCCGTCGGCAGCACCACCTGGCGCCGCTCCAGCCCCCGCGACACCGCCGGACGCCGGTCCGCGATCTCGTCCAGGAGGAGGCCGAGCATGGCGCGGCCCATCTCCTCGATGGGCTGGCGGACACTGGTCAGCGGCGGGTCCATGTGGCGGGCGATCGTCGAGTCGTCGTAGCCGACCAGGGCCACGTCGTCGGGTATGCGGCGGCCGGCCTCGCGCAGCGCCTGACGGGCGCCCGCCGCCATCACGTCCGACTCGGCGAAGACCGCGTCCAGGTGCGGGCAGCGGACGAGCAGCTCGGCCATCGCGCGGCGGCCGCCCTCCTCCGTGAAGTCACCCGACACGATCAGCCGCTCGTCCACCTCGTGGCCCGCGGCGAGCAGCGCCCCCCGGTAGCCCTCGATGCGCCGCTGGGCGCCGTACACGTCGAGGCGGCCGGTGATCGTCGCGATCGTCCTGCGGCCGCGCCCGATGAGGTGCTCCACCGCCGAGCGGCCCCCGCCGTAGTTGTCGGAGTCCACCGACGGCAGCGTCTCGTGCTCCGAGCGCGGACCGCTGATCACCGCGGGGATCTCCAGCTGGCCCAGCAGGTCGGGCAGCGGGTCGTCGGCGTGCACCGAGACCAGCAGGACGCCGTCGACCCGGTGCGCCGCCAGGTACTGGGCCAGCCGGCGCCGCTCCCGGTCACTGCCCGCGAAGATCAGCAGCAGCTGCATCTCGGTCTCGGAGAGCGCCGCGCCCACTCCGCGGAGCATGTAGGAGAAGTACGGTTCCGCGAAGAACCGGGTCTCCGGCTCGGGCACCACGAGCGCGATCGCGTCCGTGCGGTTGGCCGCCAGCGCGCGGGCCGCCGTGTTCGGGACGTAACCGAGCTCAGCCACCGCCGCCTCGACCGCCGCCCGGGTCGCGTCACTGACGCGGGGCGAACCGTTGATCACCCGTGAGACGGTGCCGCGGCCGACACCGGCCCGCGCGGCGACCTCCTCCAGGGTCGGCCGTCCGCCGCTCCGCCCCCGCCCGCCGTGACCTGCCATGGTCGCCTCCTGTCGCACCCCGCTGGCGTGGAATCTAACAGTCCCGGCCCTCCTACGGCGTTCGGGAGGGTTCGCGAAGGTCCCGCGCCACGAGCGGCCCTCCCGCCATCTCCTGAAGCCCGGCGGTCACCAGGGGGACACCTCACGCCGCCGGGTGGCGTCAACAGCCGTGGTCCGCCGCGTTAGTTAACAGGGAGATAACCGAAGAGAGATCTCGGCGTCCGGTCCCTTGACACCCTCGCACGAACCGACGACTCTTCAACCAATCACTTGTGGGAGCGCTCCCACAGTACCTGACACATACACAACCCGCACGTTCCCCACCCGAGCCGCAGCATGAACAAAACGGTCCAACAACGCAGTTGGCCGGGGGGTCGGCACGTCAGGGCAACAGGAGGACGCAATGCGAGCACGTACCCTCCCCCTCGCTCGGCTTCGGCTCAACGGGAGGTCTCCGGCCACCCGCAGAGCACTGGCGGTCGCGGCCGCGGTATCGCTGGGCACCGGTCTGCTGGCCGGCTGTGCCGACGACGGAGACGGTGGCTCCGGCTCGTCGTCGGGCGACAGCGAAGGCAAGACCACGATCACGCTGGGCCTGTTCGGCACCCAGGGCTTCAAGGAGGCCGGCCTCTACGCCGAGTACGAGAAGCTGAACCCGGACATCAAGATCGCGGAGACCGTGGTCGAGCGGAACGAGAACTACTACCCCGCTCTCGTCAACCGCCTCACCAGCAACAGCGGCCTCCAGGACATCCAGGCCGTCGAAGTCGGCAACATCGCCGAGGTCACCGCGACCCAGGCCGACAAGCTGACGGACCTGTCCAAGGTGGAGGGCGTCGACAAGAGCAAGTGGCTCGAATGGAAGTGGCAGCAGGCCACCACCAAGGACGGCCAGACGATCGGCCTCGGCACCGACGTCGGCCCGATGGCCATCTGCTACCGCAAGGACCTCTTCGAGGAGGCCGGCCTGCCCACCGACCGTGCGGAGGTGGGCAAGCTGTGGGAGGGCAGCTGGGACAAGTTCGTCGAGGTCGGCCGGGACTTCCAGGAGAAGGCCCCCGAGGGCACCACCTTCCTGGACTCCCCGGGTGGTCTGATCAACGCCATCCTCAGCGGTGAGAGCGAGAAGTTCTACGACGCCTCCGGCGAGGTCATCTACAAGAGCAACCCCGCCGTGAAGGACGCCTTCGACCTCACCGCCGCGGCCGCCGAGGACGGGCTGACCGGCAACCAGACGCAGTTCCAGCCCGCCTGGGACACGACGATCGCCAACAGCAAGTTCGCCGCGGTCTCCTGCCCGCCGTGGATGCTCGGCTACATCAAGGGCAAGTCGAAGCCCGAGGCGGCCGGCCAGTGGGACGTGGCTTCCGCGCCCAAGCCCGGCAACTGGGGCGGCACCTTCCTCGCCGTGCCCAAGTCGGGCAAGAACCCGGAGGAGGCCGCCAAGCTCGCCGCGTGGCTGACCGCCCCCGAGCAGCAGGCCAAGCTCTTCGCCAAGCAGGGCAGCTTCCCGAGCGCCCCGGGCGCGTACGAGCTCCCCGAGGTCACGGACGCCAAGAACGAGATGACCGGTGACGCCCCGATCGGCCAGATCTTCGCCGAGGCCGCCGAGCAGATCCCGACCCAGGTCATCGGCCCGAAGGACCAGATCGTCCAGCAGGGTCTGACGGACAACGGCGTGATCCTCGTGACCCAGGGCAAGTCGCCCGCGGAGGCCTGGGAGAACGCCACCAAGACCATCGACAACAACCTGGACAAGTGACCCGAGATGTCAACCAGGCATGACACCGCCGCGCCCCCCGTGAAGGAGGGGGGCGCGGCCCCGGGTCGCCGTCCGGCCGACGCGGTGTCCCCCGAGGCGGCGAAGAAGCGCGCCCGGCTGTCCCGCCGCTGGCAGCGGGACATGCGCTGGAGCCCGTACGCGTTCGTCTCCCCGTTCTTCCTGCTGTTCGCAGCCTTCGGCCTGTTCCCGCTGATCTACACCGGCTGGGCCTCGCTGCACCAGGTGGAGCTGACCGCGCCGACCGACATGTCGTGGGTGGGCCTGCGCAACTACACCCGCATCTTCGACGACGACTTCTTCTGGACCGCGGCGACGAACACGCTGACCATCGGCGTCATCGCCACGGTTCCGCAGCTGCTGATGGCGATGGGCCTGGCGCACATCCTCAACTACAAGCTGCGGGGCTCCACCTTCTACCGGGTGGCGATGCTCGCGCCGTACGCCACGTCGATCGCCGCCGCGTCGCTGGTCTTCGTGATGCTCTTCGGCCGTGACTACGGCATGATCAACTGGGCCCTCGGCCTCGTCGGCATCGACAACATCGACTGGCAGAACGACAAGTGGCCCTCGCAGATCGCCGTCTCGGTGATCGTCATCTGGCGCTGGACCGGCTATAACGCGCTGATCTACCTGGCGGCGATGCAGGCGATCCCGCAGGACCTGTACGAGTCGGCGGCGCTGGACGGCGCCAACCGCTGGCAGCAGTTCTTCCACGTCACGCTGCCCTCGCTGCGTCCGACGATCCTGTTCACCGTCGTCGTGTCGACCATCGGCGCCAGCCAGCTGTTCGGCGAACCGCTGCTGTTCGACGCGAACAAGGGCGCGTCCGGCGGTTCCCAGCACCAGTTCCAGACGCTCGGCCTGTACCTGTACGAGCAGGGCTGGGTCAACCAGCACCTGGGTCGCGCCTCGGCGATCGCCTGGACGATGTTCCTGATCCTCATCGTGATCGGGCTCGTCAACTACGTCATCTCGCGCCGGCTGCGCGCCAGTTCCAGTGATTAGGAGACGGCCGTGACGACGACCCTGACGAAACCCCCGGCCGATCCGGTACCGGAGCCCGGGAAGAAGCGCGGGCGCGGGCCCAAGTCCGCGCGCGCGGGCGGGCACATGCACGCGGGCCCCGTCGCCTACGTGATCCTCGCCCTGTTCACCATCGGCTCGCTGTTCCCGCTGGTGTGGACGGCGATCGCCGCGTCCCGCGACAACCAGCGGCTGGCGGAGACCCCGCCGCCGTTCTGGTTCGGCTCCAACCTCTTCAAGAACCTGGACCTCGCCTGGAACGACGCCAACCTCGGTGAGGCGTTCCTCAACACCACGATCGTGGCGGGCGTCTCGGCGGCGACCATCGTCTTCCTGTCGACGATCGCCGGGTTCGCCTTCGCCAAGCTGAAGTTCCGGGGCCGCGGCGCCCTGATGCTGATCGTGGTCGGCACGATGATGGTGCCGCCGCAGCTGAGCGTCATCCCGCTGTACATGATGGTGGCCAAGCTCGACTGGGCCGACCAGCTGCAGGCGGTGATCCTGCCGTCGCTGGTGAGCGCGTTCGGTGTGTTCTTCATGCGCCAGTACCTGCTGCAGGCGCTGCCGAACGAGATCATCGAGGCCGCCCGGATGGACGGCGCGAGCAGCTGGCGCGTGGTGTGGCACGTGGTGTTCCCCACCGCGCGGCCCGCGATGGCCGTGCTCGGCATGCTGATGTTCGTACAGACCTGGAACGACTTCCTCTGGCCGTTCCTGGTGCTGACGCAGCACGGCAGTCCCACCGTGCAGGTCGCGGTCGCCGGTCTGGGGCGCGGTTTCACACCCGACCAGTCCCTGATCATGGCGGGCGCGCTGCTCGGTACGCTGCCCCTGCTGCTCGTCTTCGCGATCTTCGGCAAGCAGATCGTGGGCGGGATCATGCAGGGCGCCGTCAAGGGCTGAGCACGCCCTCGGCCGCACAGCACCCTTCCAGCCGTACGTCCCCGGTGCGCGGGGGCCGGGTCACCGCCGCCCCGGCCCCGCGCCACCGCACCCTCCGCCGCGACCTTTCCCCCCTCAACCGACCGGGGGTCCCCGTGACCCCCGTCCCGCCCATGGGAGCGCTTCCATGCCCGACTCCGCCCAGCCGGTGACCCCGGTGACCTTCCCTCCCGCCTTCCTCTGGGGCGCGGCGACCTCGGCGTACCAGATCGAAGGCGCGATACGGGAGGACGGCCGTACCCCGTCCATCTGGGACACCTTCAGTCACACACCGGGCAAGATCGCCGGTGACGACCACGGTGACACCGCCGTCGACCACTACCACCGCTACCGCGACGACGTAGCGCTCATGGCCGAGCTCGGCCTCACCGCGTACCGCTTCTCGGTCTCCTGGTCGCGGGTGCAGCCGACGGGGCGGGGTCCCGCCGTCCAGCGCGGGCTGGACTTCTACCGCCGGCTGGTGGACGAGCTGCTGGACAAGGGCATCAAGCCGGCCGTCACCCTCTACCACTGGGACCTGCCGCAGGAGCTGGAGGACGCGGGCGGCTGGCCGGAGCGCGAGACGGCGCTGCGCTTCGCCGAGTACGCGGCGATCGTCGGCGAGGCGCTCGGCGACCGCGTCGAGAACTGGATGACCCTCAACGAGCCGTGGTGCAGCGCCTTCCTCGGCTACGGGTCGGGCGTGCACGCGCCGGGCCGTACCGACCCGGTGGCCGCGCTGCGGGCCGCGCACCACCTGAACCTGGCGCACGGCCTGGGCACGGCGGCCCTGCGCTCGGCGATGCCCGCGCGCAACGCGGTCGGCGTCAGCCTCAACACGCACGTCTTCCGGCCGCTGACCGACAGCCCCGAGGACGCGGCGGCGCTGCGGAAGATCGACGACCTGGGCAACGGCGTCTTCCACGGCCCGATGCTGCACGGCAAGTACCCGGACACCCTGTTCACGACGACCAAGTCGCTGACGGACTGGTCGTTCGTGGTGGAGGGCGACCTCACGCTGATCCACCAGCGGCTGGACTCGCTGGGCATCAACTACTACACGCCGACCCTGATCTCCGCCGGGGACCCGGACTCACCCGCCCCGCGCGCGGACGGACACGGGGACAGCTCCCACTCCCCCTGGCCGGGCGCCGACGACGTGCGCTTCCACCAGACGCCGGGCGAGCGCACGCTCATGGGCTGGACCGTCGACCCGACGGGCCTGCACGAGCTGCTCATGCGGTGGACGCGGGAGGTGCCCGGGCTGCCGCTCTACATCACCGAGAACGGCGCGGCGTACGAGGACAAGCCGGACGCGGACGGCCGGGTCCACGACCCGGAGCGGATCGCCTACCTCCACGGCCACCTGCGCGCGGTGCGCCGCGCGATCGCCGAGGGCGCCGACGTCCGCGGCTACTACCTGTGGTCGCTACTGGACAACTTCGAATGGGCGTACGGCTACGAGAAGCGCTTCGGCGCGGTCCACGTCGACTACGAGACCCTGGCCCGTACCCCGAAGTCCAGCGCCCACTGGTACGGGCAGCTGGCCCGCACCGGCGCGCTGCCGCCGCTGGCGACGGCGGAGTGAGACGGTCGGGGCCCCGCCGCTTCGGTGCGGCGGGACCCCGACGGGGGGGCAGGGGGCGCGGCGCCAGGAGGGGAGTGCCGCGCCCCTTGGCGTCGGCACACGGACGTGTCCGGTGAGCGGATCACTCACCGGACACGTCCGTTGTCCGGTCGGACGGATCGGAGTCGGGCGGCCGGCGCCCGGAGGCCCGTAACCGCCGGCGGCCGGTGTGGTTCAGGGCCGCGAGCCCAGGCGGAGGCGGCGTGCGCCGGAGATCGGGGTACCGCCGCGGCCGCGGCGCCGCACCGTCCCCCGGTGTCCGCGCCGGCCCGGCGCCCGCCCCGGGCCGGCCGGCTGGATCCAGATCCGCACCTCCGTGCCGCCGAGCACCGAGGACCCGATCCGCACGTCGCCGCCCGTCGACTCGGCGAGCCGCCGCACGATGTCCAGTCCCAGTCCGGTCGAGCCGTCGCTGCCGGATCCGCGCCCGCGCGCCATCGCCGCCTCGGGGTCGGCTATCCCGGGGCCCGCGTCCGAGACCAGCACGATCACCGCGTCCTCCCCGTTGTGCACGTCCACCGCGAAGGCCGTGCCCTCGGGGGTGTGCCGGAAGACGTTGCCGAGCAGGGCGTCGAGCGCGGCGGCGAGGTCGGCGCGGGCCACGGGTATGCGCACCGGCCGGTCCACACCCGCGACACGCACCTTGCGGTCCTCGTCCTCCGCTAGCGCCGACCAGAACGCCATGCGCTCGCGCACCACCTCCGCCACGTCGCACCCGGCGCCGGGCCCGACCACCACCGTCTGCGGTGTGGCCTCGCGGGCCGTACGGATGATGGTGTCGACCTCGCGCTCCAGCTGCTCGACGGCGGCCCGGGTCTGTTCGGCGGCCGGGCCCTCGCCCAGCGAGGCCGCGTTCAGCCGCAGCACCGTCAGCGGTGTCCGCAGCCGGTGCGACAGGTCGGCCGCCAGCTCGCGCTCGTTGGCGAGGAGCTGGACGACCTGGTCGGCCATCGAGTTGAACGCCACGGCCGCGAGCCGCAGTTCCTTCGGCCCTTCCTCGGGTACGCGTGAGCCCAGCCTCCCCTCCCCCAGTTCCTGGGCGCCCTCCACCAGGCGCTGCGCGGGCTGCACCATACGCACGCCGAGCCGGTCGGCCACCGCGACCGAGCCGACGACCAGCGCGGCGCCCACCGCGGCGAGCACCGCCCAGGCCGTGGCCACGCCGTTGCTGACCGCGGACTCCGGTACGTAGACCTCGACGACAGCGATCTCCCCCGAGCTGAGCGCGGTCGGCTGGAGCAGCGTGTGGCCGCCGGGCACCTCCGTGGTGGAGGCGCGTCCGAGTCCGCGGACGGCGTCGACGTCCTCGTCCGAGGCGCGCTGCGGGCCGATGTCGAGGGCCTGCCGACCGCCGTCCGCCGGTATGTGCACGGCCATCCCGTCGTCCGAGCCCACGGCGGCGACGACCCGCTCCAGCTGCTCCCGGTCAGTGGTGATGGACAGCGCGGGGGCGACGGCGGCGGCCTCCCGCTCGGCGTTCGAGAAGGCGCGGTCGCGTGCCATCTCCTTGATGACCAGTCCGAGCGGGACCGCGAAGGCGACCACGACCATCGTCGTGACCGCGACACACACCTTGACCAGCGCCCACCTCATGGCAGCCGCTCCGCTCCCGGCGGCTCCAGCTTCACGCCGACGCCCCGCAGGGTGTGCAGGTAGCGCGGCCGCGCCGCCGTCTCGCCGAGCTTCCGCCGCAGCCACGACAGGTGCACGTCGATGGTCTGGTCGTCGCCGTAGGACTGCTGCCACACCTCTGCGAGCAGTTCCCGGCGCGGGACGACCACGCCGGGCCGCCCGGCGAGGAAGGCGAGCAGGTCGAACTCCCGCCGGGTCAAGTCGAGGCGCGCGCCGTCCAGTTCGGCCTCGCGGCGCAGCGGGTCTATCGCGAGGCCGCCGACGCGTATGACCGTCGACGGCGGGGCGTCCCCGCCGCCCGTCCGGGACCGGCGCAGCACGGCGGCCATGCGCGCGGAGAGGTGCTCGACCGAGAACGGCTTGGTCAGGTAGTCGTCCGCGCCCGCGTTGAGCAGCCGGACGATCTCCGCTTCGTCGTCCCGTGCGGTGGCGATGATGACCGGGACGTCGGTGATGCCGCGCAGCATCTTCAGCGCCTCGGAGCCGTCGAGGTCGGGCAGCCCGAGGTCGAGGACGACCACGTCGAAGGAGAAGTGGGCGACCTCGCGCAGCGCCTCCAGGGCCGTACCGACGCTGCGCACGGTGTGGGCGGCGTCGGTCAGATGCCGGATGAGCGCCGAGCGTACGAACTGATCGTCCTCGACCACGAGCACACTTGCCATGGGCGGCACCGTACGCCATCCGGGCGACACCGGCCGGAGCCTGTGGACAACTCCCGTACGGCGGACGGCCCGAGTGCGGCGCAGGACACCTGTGCGACTGACGGTGCGCGTGGTGCAGTATGGCCGCGATGCGCAGAGGACTCGTACACGTACTGGCCTGGCTGCTCGCCACGGGCGCGGCGGTCACGCTCTCCTGGTGGGGCGTCCACACGGTGATGTCGGGCACGGCCTACGACCCGCCGCGCGCCCTGCCCATCACGGCGGGGGACGCGCGGGCCGGTGCGTCGGAGGAACTGGGCTCGTCGACCGCCACCCCCGCACCGTCGCCGAGCACCGGGGAGCCCGGGGCGGAGCGCACGAGTGCCCCGCCGCCGAGCCCGTCCGCCCCCTCACCGCCGCCGGCGACCGCGACCGCACCCGCCCCCGCGGCCCCGGATCCCGCCCCCACGCCGACGCCCACCGACTCCGGCCGGGTCGAGGGTTACGACACCGAGGGCGGCCGGGTGGTCTTCTCGCTCGACGAGACGTACGCGACGCTGGTCTCCGCCACACCCGCCGCGGGCTGGTCGATGCAGGTGTGGAAGACGGAGACGTGGATCCGCGTGGAGTTCGCCGCGGGCGCGGACCGGGTGTCGGTGTTCTGCACCTGGCACGACTCGGCACCGCGGGTGGACATCAACGACTACTGAGCCCCGTGGCGCGCGGCGCCGGGTGGGCGGGGGTGGAAGTCCTCACCGGAAGACGGACGGGGGCGGTGCCGGGGAGGCCACCGCGGCCGCGTCCGTCACCGGCGCCGCCCCGCCCGTGAAGTCGGTGAGGGCCCTGCCGTGTTCCACGCGCGCGGGGTGCGGGTCGGAGGCCGCCCGGCGGGTGAGTTCGGCGATCGGCAGCGGCCGGTCGGAGCCGACGAGCACGGCGTTGCCGAAGCGCTTGCCCCGCAGCACGGCCGGGTCGGCGACCAGCGCCAGTTCGGGGAGGACGGCCGCGGCGGTGGCGATCTGGCCGCGGAGGTGGGCGAGCGGGGGGCCGTCGGCGAGGTTGGCCGCGTAGGCGCCGCCGGGCTTCAGGACGCGCCGTACCTCGGTGTGGAACTCCGTCGAGGTCAGGTGCGCCGGTGTGCGCGCGCCGCTGAAGACGTCGGTGACGACCAGGTCGGCCCAGCCGTCCGGCACCTTGCCGAGCCCTTCGCGGGCGTCGGCGGACCGCACCCGTATGCGGGCGCCCGGGTCCAGGGGCAGTTCGCGGCGGACCAGCGCCACCAGCGCGGCGTCGCGTTCGACGACCTGCTGGGTGGAGCGGGGGCGGGTGGCGGCGACGTACCGGGCGAGGGTCAGGGCGCCGCCGCCGAGGTGCACGGCGTGCACCGGTCTGCCGGGCGGGGCGACGAGGTCGATGACGTGGCCGAGGCGGCGCTGGTACTCGAAGGAGAGGTGTGCCGGGTCGTCGAGGTCGACGTGCGACTGCGGCGCGCCGTCGATCAGCAGGGTCCACGCGCGCGCCCGCTCCCGGTCGGGTATCAGCTCCGCGAGCCCCCCGTCGACCGTCTCGACGACGGCCTCGACGGCCACCCGTCCGCGCCCCGCCTTCTGTGACCTGCCCGACCTGCCCATACCGCCATTATCGCGGCCCCGGTACGGACCTCGGGCCACGCACCCGGGGCATGCTCTAGCGGCGGTTGTCCGCCGCCTCGATCAGCCGCGCCGCCTCGCCGAGGGCCGCCCGCAGGACCGCGGGGTCGGTGGCGGGGTCGGCCTCGCCGGGCGGGAGCAGCCAGTCGGCCCCCTCCTGGGGCACGAGGACCGTGCCGCGTCCGTCGGAGTGGACGCAGGTGCTGCCGGGGACGTCCCACGCGTCGGCGGTGCCGGGCGGGACGAGGAAGCCGAGGGTGTCGCAGCCGTCGTCGTGCAGGACGGGTCCCACGGCGAGCGGGTCGGGGCCGGTGGCGTCGACGGCGCCGCGGCGGAGGATGTCGACCGCCTCCAGCCCCTGCCGGGCCGGGACCGTCACCAGGTCACAGGCGGAGGCCGGCTGCGCGGGCGACGGACCGTACTCGGGGTCCGGCCAGCGGGGTGCCGTCGCCGGGGACGCGGTGGACGTACAGGGAGTCGGCATACACGGTTCGATGTGCTTCATCGCGGCCTCCACCAAGAACCCCTCTGTTTTGGCGAGCGGCGCCGGGATCCGGACGGTTCCCGGTGCACCCTGCTCAACGCGTGCGGAGGTCATCGGCTACGGCGGAATCGAATCCCACAGAATGGCAGTTCATG
Source organism: Streptomyces sp. CRN 30 (assembly GCF_034105845.1). Taxonomy (NCBI): domain Bacteria; kingdom Bacillati; phylum Actinomycetota; class Actinomycetes; order Kitasatosporales; family Streptomycetaceae; genus Streptomyces; species Streptomyces sp. CRN 30. The sequence continues at coordinate 12,098 of NZ_JAVRHI010000075.1, forward strand.
GCAAATCGTGGATGAGATATCCGGTTTGTAGCCAAACCTCGCGTGACGGCGCCGACGGGGCGGGTACGTTCTTGCTCCGCCGGACACAGGGAACGAGCCGTGCTCCACACGGACAATTCTCCCCAGGCATCCGGCACGGTTCGACGGTACGCAAGAGAGGGCCCGCCATGGCGTCGTCATCGGTGACCCCGTCCCAGCCCCCGCCCCCGGCGGCGCGGCCGAACCTCGCCTTCCGGGATCTGCGCGGACAGCGTTCGCCGGCCGAGTTCGCCGCGGCCGTGCGACGGGCCGCGTGTGAGATCGGTGAGCGGGTGAGCTGCGACGCGCGGTACATCGGACGGGTCGAGTCGGGGGAGATTCGTTGCCCCAACTACGCCTACGAACGGGTGTTCCTGCACATGTTCCCCGGCCGGACACTGACCGATCTGGGCTTCGTGCCTCGCTCGGCGGTGCGAGGCCGAGGGGCGCGCGGCGTCGAGGAGGCGCCCCTCCCCCGTACCGACGACCCCGCGCACGTTCCGTACGTTCCGGACACCACGGGGGGGACGTGCGCCCCGTACGACACGCACCAGACGGACCAGGACCACGAGGAGAGCGACGTGCGGCGTCGCGCATTCATGACCGGCGGTACCGCCACGATGGCGGCCGTCTCGCTGAGCCCCCTCGCGCTCGGCGGAGCCGCCCAGGCGGAGCAGCGGCCCGGCAGGCGGCCGGGCATGTCGGAGGCAGGGGCGCTGGAGGAGGCCGTGCGCAAGATCCGGGTGCTCGACGACCGGCACGGGGCGGACGGCCTGTACCGAAGGGCGGCGACACCCCTGCGCACCGCCTACGCGCTGCTGGACGCGGGAGCCACCCGGCAGTCGGCGACCGACCGCCTGTACTCGGGCGCGGGTGAACTCGCCATCTCGGTGGGGTGGCTGGCACACGACTCGGGACGGTTCGACGACGCCCGCTCGCACTACGCGGAGGCGCTCGCGACGGCCCGGATGGCCGGCGACCCGGCACTGGAGGCGCACGCGTTCTGCAACACGGCGTTCCTCGCGCGCGACGCGGGCCGGCCGCGCGAGGCGGTGCGCACGGCGCAGGCGGCCCAGCGCGCGGCCCGGCCGCTCGGCTCGGCCCGGCTGATGTCGCTGCTCGCGCTGCGCGAGGCGGGCGGCTGGGCGGGGCTCGCCGACCGTACGGGCTGCGAACAGGCCCTGGCCCGCGCGCAGGCGCTGTACGAGCGCGGGCCCACGGAGTCCGATCCCGAGTGGATGTCCTTCTACGGGGAGGCCGAGCTGGAGGGCCTCGAGGCGCAGTGCTGGTCCATGCTGGGCGACTGGCCGCGCGCGGCCCGGCACGCCCGGCACGCCGCCCGCCTCCAGGAACCGCACTTCACCCGCAACATCGCCCTCTACAAGGCCGAGCTGGCCGACGACCTCGCGCGCGGGGGGCGTCCCGACGAGGCCGCCGCGGTCGGCATGGAGGTGCTGGACCTGCTCGGCGAGGTGCAGTCCTCCCGCATCCAGACGATGCTGGCGGGCACCGCGCGGGTGCTGCTGCCGCACCGCCGGGCGTCCGGGGTGTCGTCGTTCCTGGAACGGCACGCCTCCCTGCCGCGCCCGGCCTGAGCGGTCCTACGGCGTGAGGTGCCCGGTGTCGTTCCAGGACTCGACGGCGGGCTCCCCGTAGGCCCAGCCGAGGACCGACAGGGAGGTCGGGCTGAGGCGGACGCGGGCGGCGAAGTCGAGGCCGAAGCCGAGCCAGCGGGCGGCTATGGACCGCAGGATGTGGCCGTGCGCGAAGACCAGCACGTCACGGTCGGCGGACCGGACCCAGGCGACGACCTCGTCCGCGCGCGCGGCGATCTGTTCCAGGGTCTCGCCCTCGGGGACGCCGTCACGCCACATGAGCCAGCCCGGCCGCAGGGCCTGGATCTCCGCGGGCGTCAGACCCTCGTACGCGCCGTAGTCGCACTCCATGAGCGCGTCCCAGGACTCGGCGCGGTCGCCGAAGCCGGCGAGTTCGCACGTCTCACGCGCGCGGGACAGCGGGCTCGTGCGGACCTCGACGCCGGGCAGGCCGTCCAGCGGTTCCCGGTGCAGGCGCTCGCCCAGCAGCTTGGCGCCGCGCCGCCCCTCCTCCAGGAGCGGGATGTCGGTCCTGCCGGTGTGCCTACCGAGCAGGGACCACTCGGTCTGGCCGTGCCGGGCCAGCAGGATGCGCGGTGCCATGTGACTCAGGAACCTTTCTGGGAAATGTGGGAAACCGGTTCGGGAAGAAACGGAAAACGGGAGCGGACCCAGCCATCATCGCGCACGCTTGCTCGGGGCAACCCGGGGGGCGATCTCTGCGTCTTGGACAACCGGGACCGCCGGGTGGGGGCCGAGGGGGTGACGAGGCGTCCGGGCTGGTGCCCGTGTTCACCGTGAGATGGGACGTGCCACCACATGCCGTGGCCACGGGCCACGAGTCGCAGAGGGTGGGAGGACGACCGGATGCCGCAGACCGCTACGGCGCGCACCGAGACGGCAACGCGTACCCGGCCCCGCTGGTGGTCCGAGCTGCCGCTGATCGCGATGGTGTACGCGCTGTACTCGGTGGGCCGGCTCCTCGTCCGCGGCGACGTCGACGACGCCGTGGACAACGGTCTCGCCATCCTGGGCGCCGAGAAGGCGCTGGGGCTGAACGCCGAACACCCGCTGAACCGTCTCTTCACCCGTGAGCCCTGGCTCGGGATACCCGCCGACTTCTGGTACGCGTCCCTGCACTACCTCGTCACGCCCGCGCTCCTGGTGTGGCTCTACCGGTACCGCGCCCCCCTGTACCGGGCGGCCCGCACCTGGCTGATGACCTCCACCCTCATCGGCCTGATCGGCTTCACGCTGCTGCCGACCTGCCCGCCCCGGCTGCTCGCCGCGGGCCACGGCTTCGTCGACACGATGGCCCACTACAGCGCGTACGGCTGGTGGGGCGCCGAGGCCAGCGCGCCGCGCGGCCTGGGCGGCATGACCAACCAGTACGCGGCGATGCCGAGCCTGCACGTCGGCTGGGCCCTGTGGTGCGGGGTGGTCCTCTGGCGGTACGGCGGCACGCGCGCCACCCGGATCGCGGGCGTCGCCTATCCACTGATCACCACGATCGTCGTGATGGGCACCGCGAACCACTACTTCCTCGACGCCGTGGCGGGCGCCGCCGTGATGGGCGCCGGGCTGCTGCTGACCCCGTCGGGGATGCGGCTCGCGGACCGGTGCCGGACGGTGCTGCGCACCTGGTACGCGGGGCGCGCCGGCGGCCCGGGCACTCCGGTCGCGGGCGCCCCGCCGGACGCTCGCTCCCCGATTGTCAGTGGCGGATGCCAGACTTCCGCGGGTGAGCGAATTCCACGGCAGCGCGAGCAGCGCCAGTCCACGGCCGAGCCGGGTGCCGCCCCCGCGGACGCGGGAGACGGCGCCCCCGGCCGGGTCCTCGCCCGCGCGAGCGAAGCCGGGAGTGCGGGGAATCCTCGCTGAGCTGCGCGGACCCCAGGTGCCGCCCAAGGCGCTGGACGCCCGCGCCCTCGCGGCCCTCGCCGCCAACCCCGGCTGCAGGCGGCGCGCGCTCCTCGACGGGGCGGGCGTGAACAAGACGGCGCTGGCGGACGCGCTCGGCTCGCCCTCCGCCTTCGGCCAGTCCCAGTTCGCCTTCATGCGGGGCAACGCCTTCGAGGCGCGGGTGAAGGCGGACGGCGGCCGTGAGCTGCTGCGGCTGGTGCACGAGAGGCTCGACGCGTCCGCCGAACCGCCCTCCGGGGCGCATGTGCCCGACCTCTCCGCGGCCGGCCCCGAGGGGCGCACGGGCCGTACGGAGCTGACGCTGGCCGAGGCCACGGAGTCCGGCGGCTGGACGCTGCTCGACCATCCGCTCCTCTCGCTCGACGTCGCCGGCTCGCCCGCGTACCTGGAGCCGGACGCGGTGGTGGTGCACCCGGACGGGACGTGGACGGTCGTGGAGATCAAGTCCTTCCCGATGCTGGACGGCGCGGCCGACCCGGCGAAGGTCGGCGCCGCCGCCCGGCAGTCCGCGGTGTACGTGCTGGCCCTGGAGGAGGCCGCCGCCCGCCTCGGCGCCGAGGGGACCGCCGTGCGCCACCGGGTGCTGCTGGTCTGCCCCAAGGACTTCACCAACCTCCCGACGGCCGCCGTGGTGGACGTCCGCAAGCAGCGGGCGGTCACCCGTCGCCAGCTGGACCGGCTCACCCGCATCGAGGAGATCGCGGACGCGCTCCCCGAGGGCACGTGTTTCGCCCCGGACCTGCCCCAGGAGGAGCTCACCGCCGCCGTCGAGCTCCTTCCCGCGACGTACGTCCCCGAGTGCCTCGCCGCCTGCGAGCTGGCCTTCCACTGCCGCGCCCGTTCCCGCACCCGGGCCGAGGTGACGTCCCTCGGCCGGTCGGCGCGGGCGGAGCTGGGCGGTCTGACCACGGTCGGCGAGGTGCTGGCCGCGGCCCACGGCACGGCCGGTGACCCGGACGACCCGGCGGTGGCGGCGCTGCGCAGGGCGGCGCGGCTGCGGGCCGAGGCGCTCACGGCCGCCGGGTACGAACCGGCCGGTGCCGCCGCGGAGGGCGCCCCGTGTCACTGATCACCACTCTCGCCCGGCTGGAGGCCGTGAGCACCGGCCGCGCGCGGCCCGTCGCCACCGTGCGCCACCGGCACCTGTCGGAGCGCCCGCTCGTGTTCGTGCCGCTCACCACCGCCGGTGAGGCGGGGGCGCCGCTCGGGGCGCTCGTGGGCACCGACCGGAGCGCGCCCCGGCTGCTCGTCGTCCCCCAGCCCCGCGACCGCGACCTGCGCTTCGCCTTCCTCGCCGAGCTCGCCGACATCGTCCTGCCGTACGTGGAGACGTACGCGGACACCGTGGAGGCCGCCGAGCGCACCGAGACCGACCCGGAGACCGGCAAGCGGGTCAAGGTCGAGGTGGACCTGTGCGCGGACGCCCCGCAGCTCATCGTGCCGAGCCGCGCGGGCGTCGACCTCGTCCGGCTGCTGGGGCGCTCCATGCGCTTCCGGCGCACCGCCGAGCAGGATCCCGAGACGCCCCATCCGGCGCCGCCCCGGGTCCCGCTGCTCGGCCGCTGGTTCACGCACTTCGGGGAGCGCGCCCGGGTGCCGGGCTCCTCGCTGCTGCTGACGGCCACCGATCTGCTGGCGCGGCACTGGGCCACCGGCCAGTCGAGCCTGGAGGACCAGCACCTGGGCGCGCTGCTCGCGTGGATCGACCCGCCGGAGGGCGAGCCGGGCGACGAGGCCGCGCGCCGCGCGGAGCTGGCCCGGGACGCCGACGGCCAGCTGCTGTGCCCGCCCGCCGGCCCCGCCACCGACCCGGCCTTCGACAACAAGCTGCTGGCCCCGGCGATCGAGGCCTACGACCGTGCGCGGACCGCGCTCGCCGCCGCGGAGGACGGGCTGGAGGCCGACGACCGGTTCGGCGCCCTCACCGCCGCCGAGCGCGTCATCCGCGACCTGGTGGCGAGCCGTACCCGGCCCACCTGGGACGCGGTCTGGCGCGGGCTGGACCTGCTGCGCGCGCTGCCCGAGGGCGCCCATGTCGCCGACCGGTGGACCCGCGACCGCTGGTCGTTCACCGCCCACCGGGACCGGGTCACCGCCGGGGAGCCCCCGCAGCCGCGCGTCGACGACGCGGTCACCGCCGCGAACAAGCTCGCCGCGCGCGAGCGCGAGCAGGCCCGGCTGGACGCCCAGGAGGCGCTGGACGACCCGCTCGTCATGGCCGGCCGCCGCCTCGCGGGCGAGGCGTTCGCGGGCGAGGTCACGGACGTGGTGATGGCGTACAGCGAGGGCAGGCGGCCGAGCCCGCGCCCCCTGGTCACGGTGCGCACGGGGGACCTGCCGCACCTCGGGGAGCGCGTGAGGGTGTACCGCTCGCTGGGGGGCAAGCCACAGGCCGCGGAGTTCGTGGCGCAGGAGGAGGGGCGCGAGGACGGGGACGCCCTCGTCGTGCTGCGCGTCCTGGACAAGATGGGCCGCGGCAAGGAGCCGGAGCCCGGTTCGGTCCCCGAGAAGGGCGACCGCGTCTGCTTCACGCTCTTCGAGCACGACCAGCGCGGCGGGGCGAAGCTGCCCGATCCGGAGCAGACCCCCTGGACCCACGGCGGCCCGCCGGGCGAGGCGGAGGCCGTGCCCCTGCCCGACCCGCTCACGGAGGAGGACGTCCTGTGACAGCCGCGCTCGACCCGGGTGCCGCCCCGTTCCACCGGGGCGCGCCCTTCGACCCCGGTGCCGAGGCCGGCCGCGCCACCGAGGCGATCCTCCACGACACGCTGCACGGCACCCACCGCGGTGTCGTGGTGGACTCCCCGCCGGGCGCCGGCAAGTCGACCCTCGTCGTGCGCGCCGCGCTGGAGCTCGCCGCCGCCGGCCGCCCGCTGATGATCATCGCGCAGACGAACGCGCAGGTGGACGACCTGGTCCTGCGGCTCGCGGAGAAGGACCCCGAGCTGCCGGTCGGACGTCTGCACAGCAGTGACTCCGATCCGTACGACAAGGCACTGGACGGTCTGGGACACGTCCGCAAGTCGACGAAGGCCGCCGACCTGGCCGGGCTGGACGTCGTCATCTCCACGGCCGCCAAGTGGGCGCACGTGAAGGTCGACGAGCCCTGGCGGCACGCGATCGTCGACGAGGCCTACCAGATGCGGTCGGACGCGCTGCTGGCCGTGGCGGGCCTGTTCGAGCGGGCACTGTTCGTGGGCGATCCGGGCCAGCTCGACCCCTTCTCCATCGTGGGGAGCGAGCAGTGGGCCGGGCTGTCGTACGACCCGTCGGCCTCCGCGGTGACGACCCTGCTCGCCCACAACCCCGAGCTGCCGCAGCACCGCCTCCCGGTGTCCTGGCGGCTCCCGGCCTCCGCGGCGCCCCTGGTGTCGGACGCCTTCTACCCGTACACGCCGTTCCGCAGCGGCACCGGCCACGGCGACCGGCGGCTCTCCTTCGCCGTCCCGTCGGACGGTTCGGGCCCGGACCGCGTCATCGACGAGGCGGCCGAGGCGGGCTGGGGCCTGCTCGAGCTCCCGCCCCGGCACACGCCCCGCACGGACCCGGAGGCCGTCCACGCGGTCGCGCAGGTCGTACGGCGGCTGCTGGACCGGGGCGGCGCGGCGGTGTCCGAGCGGTCGGAGACCCCGGCGCCGCTGACCGCCGGCCGCATCGCCGTCGGCACGGCCCACCGCGACCAGGCGGCCTCGGTACGGGCGGCGCTGGCCGGCCTGGGCGTCACCGACGTGGTCGTGGACACGGCCAACCGGCTGCAGGGGCGCGAGTACGACGTGACGGTGGTCCTGCACCCCCTCTCCGGACGCCCCGACGCGACCGCGTTCCACCTGGAGACGGGCCGGCTGTGCGTCCTGGCGTCCCGGCACCGGCACGCGTGCATCGTGGTGTGCCGGGAGGGGGTCACCCAACTGCTGGACGACCACCCGTCGACGGAACCGGTGCAACTGGGCGTCACGGTGAAGTTCCCGGACGGCTGGGAGGCCAACCACGCGGTCCTCGCCCGCCTGGCACGGCACCGGGTGGCGTGGCGGCCGTAGGGCCGGGGGAGGAAGAAGCGGAACGCGGGTGCGCGGGGCGCGCCGGTGGTGTTGCGGGGGCCGCTGGTGTCCGAGGGCGCGGTGGACGTGCCGCCGGCGCCCCGGTTCTGTGCTCCCGGGCCCACTTGCACAGGCGGGAGACAATGGACGGTGGCCTGTGCACCGGAACGACCGGCCACCGGACGTCCACGAGAGGGAGAAGACATGGCGGAGCCCACGCCGCACCGGAACGAACCGCGGCGACGCCCCGCGCCCCTGCTCTTCGAGCCCGCCGCGGCCGCGGCCGACCCGGAGCACTTCTTCGACCTGGAGTCGATCGACGATCCGCGGGCGCTGCTCTCCCGCGCGACCGAGCTGACGCACGCCTTCCGCGCCGCCGCGGACCGGGCGGTGGAGTACCAGGCCATCGCGGCGGCCCAGCTCGCCGATCCGCGCCGGTTCGACCGGCTGACCGCCGCGGACATCGCGGAGCGGGCCGAGTGGACCGAGGACTACGCCCGGAAGATGGTCGAGTTCGGCCGCGACCTGATGCGCGGACACGACGGCCACGGCCCCGACACGGTCGACACGGTCTGAGGCACCGTTCCCGCCCTGCCCCCAAGAGATCCGGGAAACGGTCACAGAAGGGTCACAGGAGCGTCATCCGCAGTGCCGTCGCCGCCATACCGGAGGAATATGCATTTGCTCGAACAACCGTTGCATCCTCCCCCGGCATATACCAATTTCGCCGCTCCGTTCACATCAGCAACACCTGTATCTAAATCCCGCGACCGACGGGAACGAAGCGCTCACGGGCGGTAAATGTAGGGCCATGAGCCAGCAGACCTCTTCCGTGAAGACGCGCCCCCACCACCACGCCGGCGTCCTGGACCGCCCCTCCGCGGGCCCCGCGGGCTCCGCGGGCCTCGCCGCGCCGGTGCCCCCGGCCTCCGGCACGACGGTCTCGGACGTCACCGCGGAGGGAGCCGCCTGGCTCACCTCTGCAGGAACGTATCCGCAGAGCACGCTCGCGCTCTGGGAGGCGCAGCCCACCGAATCCGCCGTCCTGCCCTGCGGTACCGCCTTCGACGTCGTCAACGTCCCCGCCATCTTCGGCCGGCGGATGCTGGACCGGCTGTGGGCCGAGGGCCCGGGCACCGGCCCCGTCGCCACGTACCGCGGCCGCATGCTGCTCTTCGCCGCACCCGGCACCGCCCAGCGGCTGCCCTCCCTCATGAAGTGGGAGGAATGGGGATCACCCGGACGGACGGGCGCCATCCCGCCGATCCTGTGCCACGGCATCGGGGACGCGGTGACCGTCCCGCCCCTGCGCACCGCACCCGGCTCCGGACCCGCCGACCGGTCGGCCTGCCGCTGGCTCGTCGCCCCCGACACCCGGCAGCCGTGGCTTCCCGGACCCGAGGTACTGCTCTGGGCGGCCGTCCGCGCGGCCCGCGACGCGGCCTCCGCCGCCGTACGGATATCGATTTCTCCTGCCGCCGATCAGGGTGCTAATGTCTACGACGTCAGCAGGCGCCGCTAGCTCAGTTGGTTAGAGCAGCTGACTCTTAATCAGCGGGTCCGGGGTTCGAGTCCCTGGCGGCGCACAGTGACGACGGCGGGGCAGATGAGCGGAAGCGCTATCTGCCCCGCCGCCTTTGTTCCCGCCGCCTTGTTCCTGCCCCCCTTCATGACCGCCGCTGCCGCCGTCGCCGCCGCTCAGCCCGTCATGATCTTCACCGTCCACGCCCCGGACGCCGTACGGCCTTCCACCTGCACCCGGACCCCCTCCCCCGGCACCGTGAAGGTCTCCCCCAGGTCCACCGGCGCGTCCGCGAGCGGCGGGTAGACCGAGTCGTCCCAGCAGGCCTCGGTGCGCGGGTGGGCGTCCACCACCCGGATCGGGCCCTCGCCGGACTCGGCGCCGCTGCGGATCCGGTAGACGAGGACGCCCTGTGCGCAGACCGAGGCGTCGTTCCCCACCGGACCGCGCACCTCGAAGCCGAGCGCGCTGTCCGGGCCCGTGCGGACGACCGCCAGCTTCGTACCGCCTCCGTGCCCTGAGCCCTCGGCACCGGCGGCGGGTGCGGCGCCGCCGTCGCCGTTCCACCCGTCGCCGTTCCACTCGTCGTCGCCCGGGTAGGCGTCCCGCGCGCGGGCGTGCGCCGTTCGCGCCGGGCCGTCCGCCTGCCCGGCGGTCCACCGGCCCGCCG
>NZ_JAVRHI010000076.1:0-32147 GCF_034105845.1 Streptomyces sp. CRN 30
CGCTGACGGCGGCGTGCGGGTCGCCGGGGACCGGCCCCGGCACCGTCAGCACCAGGTCGTCGACGCGGCCGCCCGCGCTGTCGGCCGTGACCCGGGCCAGCGCCCGCTGGTGCAGTTCCTGGGGCGGCGGCCGGTACCCGCTGCGCAGGATCGTGGCGACGGCCCGCATGTACGCCGGGACGGCCGGCCCGCGCCGGGCGGGCGGGGGCGGCGCGATCCGGCCGTAGACGGCGTTGTTCCGGCCGCAGTCGAGGGGGTGGGCACGCAGCCGCTCCCAGGTCTCGTGGTCCGCGTGCAGGTCGAGCAGGAGGGTCGTCGCGCCGGTCGGGCGCAGCCGCAGCTCCTCCCCCAGCCAGTGCCAGGGCAGGGCGGTGTAGCGGACGGTGGCCGGGGTGGTGCGGGCCAGCGCCAGGTGCGGCAGGTGCTGGCGGCGGTCGGTCTGGAGCTGGCCGGTGATGTACAGGGTCAGCGGTCCTGGGGCGGCCGCGGCGGCGCGCAGCCGGGTGAGGACGGCCTGCGGGTCGAGCGGGTCGGCCAGTTCGACGACGTTGGCGGTGTCCGTGCCGGACAGCACCGGGGGCTCCACGGCCGCGAGGACGGGGAGCACCGAGGCCGCGTCCACCAGGCGCCCCTTGCCCACGGGCGACGCCGCCAGCAACAGCACGGTTCCGGGCATGTCCCCTCCCCCTGATCGATCACGTACGTCAGCACGGTAACCGCTGCGGGTACGAAGAGGGGCACTCACCGGCGAACCTTCACTACCGCCGGGCACCGCACCGTCCGGTCCGCGGGCCCCGCACCGTCCGGTCCGCGAGCGCGGTGCCGTCGTGTCAGCGGGCGCGGTGCCGTGGTGTCAGCGGGCACGGCGGCCCGGACGCCGGCGGGGCTGCTCGTCGTCCGTGCGGCGGCGGACCGCGAAGACCGTCGTGTCGTCGCCGAGCCGTCCCGAACAGTGCCGGAGCGTGCCGTCGCGGACGAGGCGGACCAGGCGGCGCGGCGCGGTGACGCGCGGATCGGCGGCGACGGCGCGGGCCACGTCGTCGCCGTGCCGGTAGAAGCAGCCCCGCTGGTCGCGGGCCTCGGTCACCCCGTCCGTGACCAGCAGCAGCGTCTCGTCGGCGGCGAGGGACACCCGGCGCACCGGCGGCGGCCCGGAGCCGAGTTCGGCGAGGCCAAGCGGCAGCCCGCCGGTCACCTCCACCTGCCGTACGCCGCCCGGTCCGACCGCGAGCGGGGGTTCGTGTCCGAAGACGACGATGTCGACGGCGTCCGGCGCGTCCTGCGGGAACCCGATCAGCACGGCCGTGGCGAACCGGTCGCCTTCGGCGCGGCCCAGCGCCGCGGTGTGGCAGCGGTGCCGCATCATCCGCGTCTCCAGCCGCTCGGCGACGGTGTCGAGGTCCGCCTCGTGGTAGCCGGCCTCGCGGAACGCGCCGAGCAGCGCCGCCGCCGTCTCGACCGCGCCCAGCCCCTTGCCCTGCACGTCGCCGATGAGGACCCGGGTGCCGTGCGGGCCGGGCTGGATGTCGTAGAAGTCGCCGCCGACCCGGGCCTCGGTGTCCGCGGCGAGGTAGACCGCGGCGTGGTCGAGGCCGCCCCAGCCGGGCGGCAGCGGCCGCAGCACGACCCGCCGGGTGGTGTCGGCGACGTCGCGGATGTGCAGCATGCGCCGCTCCCCGCGGACCCGCAGCGCGCACGCGAGCGTGGCCAGCAGCCCGCCCACGGCGACGAGGATGAAGTCGGGCAGCCCGCTCTGGTACTGGTGCGGCCAGGCGCTGTCCACGACGAAGTACGCGACGACCGCGAGGACCGCGTAGACGGCCGTGCCCCACACCCCGCAGATCGCGGCGGCGATCCCGGGGACCAGCACGATCCAGGAGATCATCCGGAACTGCCCGCCGGTGTTGGCGTCGGCGGTCGCGACGGCGAACAGCAGCAGCAGCGGCGGCACCCAGCCGACGCTCCGGCCGCGTACCCGCACCATCTGGTGGCGGTGGACGGCACCCGGGTCGCCCGAGAGCCGGCCGAGCCGTCCGAGCGTCCGGGCGCTCACCGGCCTCCTCGGCCTCCTCGGGACGCGACGCCTCACCCGCCCAGCGAAACACGCGCCCCCGCCGCCCGCATCCTGAGTTGCCCGGCCGCCGCGGGGGGTGTGCGCTGGTAGGCGGGGGCGGAGAGAGAGGAGTCCCCTGATGGCTCATGCGGAACCCGCGTCCGTGCGGACGCCGACGAAGCGGCCGGGCCGGCCGGGCAGCAACCCGACCGACATCTTCGGCGTGAGGACGCACCTGGTGGCGAAGTGGGCGCTGCCCCTCGTGACGGGCCTGGTCTACGGCTTCTGGGCCGCGGCCAACCGCCGGCACGGCGGCGAGATCACCGGCGGCAACATGCTCTTCGGGTGGCTGACCGCGCTGGTGTTCATCGCGCTGTTCATCGCCGTGGGCCTGGTCGCGGAACGGCTCCGGCGCGAGCAGCACGCCCTGCTGTGGGGAGCGTTCATCGGCAGCGCGGTGGGATTCCTGATCTACCAGTCCGGGCGGAGCCTGATCCAGTCCGCGGGCATCGGCCTGGCGGTCGCCGCGGGCGTGTTCCTGACCTGCTTCTACCGCTACTACACGCACGAGGACGGCGAGGGGAACCGGATCGCCTGAGCCGACGCGACGGCTCGGGCGACCGGCTGTGAGGGGCAGGAGACGGTGAGGGGCGGGAGACGGAGTCCGTCTCCCGCCCCTCACCGTCGGCCGGCTCAGTGGCCGGGGCAGTCCCGTACCCACTGCCCGTGGGTGTCGATGTAGGCGGCGGTCGCCCAGCCACCGGTGCCTTCGAGCCAGTACCAGTACGGATTGCCCTCGACGCTCTGCCCCTGGACCGCGCACACGACGCGGTCGCGGGTGCCCGGCGCGAGCCGGTCCACGGCGGCGGAGTGGCTGGTGGGTGCCTCCCGCACCGCGAGGGCGGTGGGCGAGGTGACGGTGCCGGGGACGGGACCGTCACCGGCCGCCGCGCCTGTGACGCCGGCGGTGAGGACACCGCCGGTGAACAGCGCCGCGGTGAGGGCCCGCAGGGCCGGAGAGCTGCGCATGATCGCCTCCATTCTCCCCCGCTCCAGGTAACACCCGTTCGGGTGACGCCTCCACCGGAGAACGGAAACCGCAGGTGGGAGGGGCGGGGCCGCGGCAGGCCGCTCGGCCGGGGCCCCGTCCGGCCGTTCGGCCACCCGTTCGGCTCAGGGGATGCCGCCGGATGCAGTCATGGTGCTCGCCCGCGCCCCCGGACCGGTCTTGCCTTGAACCGTGTCCCCACGTCTGCGCCACGCCCTGTCGGCCGTCCTCCTCGTCCTCGCCTGCCTCCTCGCCCCCTTCGGCGCCGTCGCCGGCTGGGCGGCCCACACCCTGGCCGACACCGGCCGCTACGTCGACGCCATGTCCCCCCTCGCCGCCGACCCGGACGTCCGGGACGCCGTCGCGGACACGGTGCGCGACGGTGTCTTCCAGCAGATCGACCCCGGCCCCGCCCCCGGCACCGCCCGCGCGTTCGTGCACGACGCCGCCCGGTCCTTCACCCGCACCGAGGCGTTCCGCGCGGGCTGGGACACCGCGAACCGCACCGTGCACGCCGCGCTCCTGCGGGCCCTGCGCCGCGACCGCGCCGACGGCCGCGGCGTCACCGTCGACCTGGCCCCCGTCACCGCCCGCGTCAAACACCGGCTCGCCGCCGACCACGTCCCGTTCGCCCACCGCATCCCGGTGCGGCACACCGCGGTCACCGTGCTCGACGCCCCCGAGGTCGACCGGTTGCGCGCGGGCTTCCACGCGCTGGACATCGCCGCGTTCTGGCTGCCGCTGACGGCCGTCGGCTGCGCGGTCGCCGGGATCGCCGTCGCCGCCTGCCGCCGCCGTGCCGTCACGGCCGCCGGCCTCGGCACCGCACTGGGCGGCGCGCTGCTCGGACTGGCCGTGGCGATCGGCCGCCGGCTCACCCTGGCCGAACTGCCGGGCGCGGTGCACGGCCCGGCCGCGGGCGCGGTCTACGACGCCCTGACGGCCACCCTGCGCACGGCCGCGTGGCTGCTGGTCGCCCTCGGGCTGACGGTGGCCCTGGTGTCCTGGCTCACCGGCCGCCTCGGCCGCCGCCGTGCCCGTACCGCCCCGGCCGGACCCACTGCCCCCACTGCCCCCACCGCCCCCGCCACCGCCCCGTCCGGGCCGCCCGAGCAACCTTCCGACCGCGTCCCTCGTCTTTGAGGGATGATCTGATGAAGGACCCGGTGATCGATCAGGTCCACCAGGGATCCGATCGATCGGGTCCACCAGGGATCCGGGGGGATCCGGGAAACGAGCGGAGGGCGGGGACTTGAACACGGACACGGCGGCCGCCGCGTGGGCGGGTCCCCGTACGGCGCCCCGGAGACGGACCGGGCGCCGCATCGCGATCGGGTTCGCGGCGCTGCTGTTCATCTGCCTGAGCGTGGTCCTCGGCTGCCGCACCGCCGACACCGACGGCATCACACCGGTGCCGCAGCTCCTCGCCTTCCTGCCCTGGCTGCTCGTCCCCCTGGGCGTCGCGCTGCTGCTGGCGCTCTACACGCACTGGTGGTCCGGCGTGCTCTGGGCCGTGATCCTGCTCGGCCTGCTGGCCTGGTTCCTCCAGCCGTACGGCAGGACGGGCGACCCCATCGGCCCGGCCTACGCCGAGCTGTCCGTCCTCACCTCGAACGTCGAGTTCGGCCAGGGCACCGGCTCCCTGGTCACGGCCGTCCGCCGCGAGGAACCGGACGTCGTCTTCGTCCAGGAGTGCGACGGCGCCTGCGAGAAGACGCTCCGCCGCGAGCTGGGCGAGGAGTACCCGAACCACCGGTCCGTCTCCGGCGGCGGCTCGGAGGGCTCCGTCATCCTCAGCCGCCTCGCCCTGCGCTCCGCGAAGGCCGTCGAGGGCACGATGGGGATGCCCGCGGCGATCGCGGAGGTGCGCGGCGTCGACATACGGCTCCAGCTCGCCCACCCGATGCCGCCGGTGCCGGGTCAGGTGGACGTCTGGCGCGAGGAACTGGACGCGCTGCACGACGCCGTCGCCGAGGACGACAAGACGCCCACCGTCGTGGCCGGTGACTTCAACGCCTCGCAGGACCACGCCGCGTTCCGCCCGCTGCTCGACCTGGGGCTGCGCGACGCGGCCCGGCTGGACGGCTCCGGACGGACGCCGAGCTGGCCGGCGCGGACCGCGCCGACGTTCGGCGTCCAGATCGACCACGTCCTGGTCTCGGAGGACTTCTCCTCCCGCGAGGCCCGCTTCCTGGACCTCGACGGCACCGACCACCGGGCCCTGCTCGTCGACCTCACCCTGCACCGGGCCGGCTGACCCGGCCCGGTACGGGGCCGGCCCGGTACGGGGCGGTGGGGGATCAGACGCCGATGTCCTCGCCGTCCGCGCGCCACACCGCGACGACCGCCGGGCGCACGATCTTCCCCGGCCCGTCGGGCCAGGTGCTGGCCGGCTTCTCCACGGAGGCGCCGTCGACCTCGCCGGGGTGCTGCACGGCGACCAGGACCCGCCGGTCCTGGATGACCGGCCCGCAGGTCTCGGCGCCCGTCGGCACGGTCAGGAACTGCTTCAGCTCACCGCGCCGCTCCCCGGCCGTCGCGACGCCGAAGAGGCCGTCGTGGGTGCCGAGCGCGTTGCCGTCGGTGGAGATCCACAGGTTGCCGTGGTCGTCGAAGGCCACGTTGTCCGGGCAGGAGATAGGGCTGACGGACTCCTTGGGGAACCCCGCGAAGTACGTCGCCGGGTCCTCCGGGTCACCGGCCACGAGGAACAGCGACCAGCCGAACCGCAGGCTGTCGGCCCGGCCCCGGTGCTCGGTCAGCTCCAGCACGTGCCCGTGCTTGTTGGCGTTGCGCGGGTTGGCCTCGTCGGGCCCCGCGTTGGAGCCCACACCCCGGTTGGTGTTGTTGGTGAGGGCGACGTACACCTTGCCGGTCCTCGGCGAGGGCTCGATGTCCTCGGGCCGGTCCATCTTGGTGGCGCCGGCCTTGTCCCCGGCGAGCCGCGTGAAGACGCAGACCTCCTCGGCGGTCATCCCCTCGACGTGCGAGACGGCGCCGTGCCCGTCGGCGGTGACCAGCGGGATCCAGACACCGCTGCCGTCGAACTCGCCGTCGCCCGGCAGCGCGCCGGTGCCGTCGATCTCGGCGGCGGGGGAGTCACCGGTCAGCTTGGCGACGTAGAGCGTCCCCTCGTCGAGCAGCGAGAGGTTGTGCTCGCGGACGGCACGGCCACTGCCCTTCCGCATCCGCCTGCTGCCGACGAACTTGTAGAAGTAGTCGAACCGCTCGTCGTCGCCGGTGTAGACGACCGGCCGCCCGTCGGAGGTCAGCCGCACGGTCGCGGCCTCGTGCTTGAACCGGCCGAGCAGCGAGTGCTTGCGGGGAGTGGAGTCCGGGTCGTACGGGTCGAACTCGACGACGTACCCGAACCGGTGCACCTCGTTGGGTTCCTGGGCCACGTCGAACCGCTTGTCGAACCGCTCCCACTTGCGCTCGGTGGCGCCGGTGCCGATGCCGTACCGCTTGTCGGTGGTGCGGCCGCTGTTGGCGAAGTACTGGTTGAAGTTCTCCTCGCCGTGCAGGGTCGTGCCCCACGGGGTGGTGCCGCCGGAGCAGTTGTTCAGCGTGCCGAGCACCTTGCGGCCGGTGCGGTCGACGGAGGTCTTCACCAGGTCGGACCCGGCGGCGGGCCCGGTGAGCCGGAACTCGGTGGTGACGGTGACGCGCCGGTTGAGGGAGTGCCGCGGTACGACGCTCAGCTTCCCGTTCTTGCTCTCCCCCTCCACCACGACCGCGGAGAGTCCGTGCGCGGCCCACGCGATCTCGACCTGCTCGCGGGTCGGGTTGTCGGCGTCGTAGCCGCGGAACATGAGGACTTCGTCGGTGTACTCGTGGTTGGCGACGAGCAGCTGCCGGTTCCGCTCGTCCAGCGGCAGCAGCGCGAGGAAGTCGTTGTTGTACCCGAACTGCCCGGCCTGCGCCTTCGCGGTCTGCTTCTCCGGGTCGAAGGCGGGGGCGCCGCGCAGGATGGGCTCGCCCCAGCGGACGACGACGTTCTGCCGGTACCCGTCCGGCACGGTCACGGCGTCGTTCTGGTTGGGCGCGACGGGCGTGAAGCGGAGCCCGCGGGCGCCCTCGGGTTTGGACCCGTGCCCGTGGCCGTGGCCGTTCCCCCTGCCCTTCCCGGCCGCGGGGGTGGCGTGCGCCTGCGGGGCGCCGCCGACGGTGACGGCTCCGGCGCCCGCCGCGACGACCGTGACGGCGGCCGCGGCCCGCATCATCGCGCGGCGGCCGATCGCGCCGGCGATGACGTCACCGACGTACTCGTTGTCACTGGTGTTGGGCACCTCGTGGAAGCAGGCGTCCCCACACCGGAAGCGGCAGGTCATGGCGGACCGGCCGCCAGGGTGGGAACCGGACGGTGTTCCGATCAACGGCAGCAGCTTGCGCACTTTGCTCTCCCCTTGGATGCCCTTGGTGTCAGCGTGACCGTAGGAGCACATATGTGCGGCAGCCGGGCGCGGACGTGAACAGCGGTTGAACGCGGGACAACCGTAGGGAAGTTGATCGGAGTCGCGACGTGACAGACGGCCCGTCCGAATGCGGCCCTTGACGTGCGCGTGCCCTCTGTGCCAGACCGTGCCCTGGAACGGAAGCGGAGGCCGCTAACCTTACGTGTCCGTCCTGGCCAGGGATTGACGGGCATCAACTCATGCGAAGGGTTGCGCACATGGGCATTCTCACTCTCCTGCGGAACGCGTTCGGCCGCTCACGCAAAGCGCGGGCCGCCCAGGCGGAGGAGGCCGCTCAGGAGACGGCCCCCGCGCCGGAACCCACGGAGCCGAGGGTCCCGGCCCAGTCGACGCAGCCACCCGCCGCGCCGGAGCGGCCGTCCGCGCCCGCCCCGGCGGACGTACCGGAGCCGCGCACACCCGCCGAGGCCGCACCCGAGCCGCGCGCGACCACCGAGGACGTACCCGAGCCGCGCACGGCCGCCGAGGACGAGCACGAACTGGTGACGGCGGCCTTCGACAAGATCACGGTCCCGAACCCGTCCCGAGAACCGAACCCGACCGACGCCACGGCCCCGGAGCCGGAGCCGGAGCCGGAGCCGAAGCCGGAGCCGGAGCCGGAGCAGGAGCCCGCCGAGAACACCGCGGCCACCCCGGAACCGGAACCGGAACCGACCCCGGAACCGGAACCGGAACCGACCCCGGAGCCGGTGTCCGCCGAGACTCCCGTCGCCACCCCGGAACCGGTTCGGGTACCGGAACCTGAACCGGAACCGGAACCGGCCCAGGAGGCAGAGCCCACCCCGGAGCCGAAGTCGATCGAGACCCCCGCTCCCACCCCGGAGCCGGAGCCCTCCCCCTCCCCTTCTCCCTCCCCCGAAGTAACGGTCACCCCGTCCTCCCCCGCGGCCGCCGACGCGCAGGACGCCCCACAGGGGCCACCCGCACCCGACGACGAGAGCCGCACGGGTGGTGCGGGTGGGAACACAGACCCGGCCGACGGCGAAGCCGAGGCCAAGAAACCCGCCACCCCCGCGACCCGCGTAAGAACCCGCGCACCCCACCTCTCCACCGCCTACAAGGCAGCCACCACCGCCCTCCGCAAGAACGACCTCACCGGCACCCGCGCCCGCGTCTACCTGGTCCTCGACCGCTCCGCCAGCATGCGCCCGTACTACAAGGACGGCTCCGCCCAGGCCCTCGCCGAGCAGACCCTCGCCCTCGCCGCCCACGTCGACCCGGACCCCACCGTCCACGTCACCTTCTTCTCGACGGAGGTCGACGGCACCATCGACCTCACCCTCACCGACCACGAGAACAGAATCGACACCGCGCACGCGGAGCTCGGCCGCATGGGCCGTACCAGCTACCACGCCGCCGTGGCCGACGTCATCGCCACGCACGACAAGAGCGAGGACCCCACCGCCCCCGCCCTGGTGGTGTTCCAGACGGACGGCGCCCCGGACGCGAAGACCCCGGCCACCCAGGCCCTGACGGACGCGGCGAAGAGCCACCCCGGCGTCTTCTTCTCCTTCGTCGCCTTCGGTGACCCGGAGAACAAGGCGTTCGACTACCTCCGCAAGCTCAAGACGGACAACGCGGCCCACTTCCTGGCCGGCGAGACCCCCCGCGAGCTGACGGACAAGGAGCTGTACGAGGGCATCCTGGCCGCCTGGCGCCCGTAACAGCACCTCACAGCACTTCACAGCACCCGGCGAGTGGACGGAACCCTCCCGTCCACTCGCCGAAACGCATGTGAGCCGATCTTCACGGGCCACGTAGAATTCCGCCCATGGCGGCCACTGGAACCGAGAAGCAGGGTGGCAAGGCGTTCTACGTCAGCACCCCCATTTACTACGTCAACGACGCTCCTCACCTGGGCCACGCCTATACGACCGTCGCAGGCGACGTGCTCACCCGCTGGCACCGTCAGCGCGGCGAGAAGGTGTGGTACCTCACCGGCACGGACGAGCACGGTCAGAAGATCATGCGCACCGCGGAGGCGAACGGCGTCAGCCCGCAGCAGTGGGCCGACAAGCTCGTCACCGAGTCCTGGGAGCCCCTCTGGAAGCACCTGGACATCGCGAACGACGATTTCATCCGCACCACGCAGAAGCGGCACACCGACCGCGTCCAGGAGTTCGTGCAGGACCTGTACGACAAGGGCGAGATCTACAAGGGCGGCTACGAGGGCCCGTACTGCGTGGGCTGCGAGGAGTACAAGCTCCCCGGCGAGCTGCTCGACGGCGAGGGCGAGTACGCGGGCCAGAAGCTGTGCCCGATCCACAAGAAGCCGGTGGAGATCCTCAGCGAGGAGAACTACTTCTTCAAGCTGAGCGAGTACGGCGAGAAGCTCCTCGCCCACTACGAGGCGAACCCCGGTTTCATCCAGCCGGAGTCCGCGCGCAACGAGGTCCTGAACTTCGTCCGCCAGGGCCTGCAGGACCTCTCCATCTCCCGCTCCACCTTCGACTGGGGCATCCCGATCCCCTGGGACACCAAGCACGTCATCTACGTGTGGGTCGACGCGCTCCTGAACTACGCGACGGCGGTCGGCTACAACGAGAACCAGCGGAAGTTCGAGGAGACCTTCCCCGCCGACGTGCACCTGGTCGGCAAGGACATCCTCCGCTTCCACGCGGTGATCTGGCCGGCGATGCTGATGGCGCAGGGGCTCCCCCTGCCCGGCAAGGTCGCCGCGAACGGCTGGCTGATGGTCGGCGGCGAGAAGATGTCGAAGTCGAACCTGACCGGCATCAAGCCGCAGGATCTGACCTCGCACTTCGGGGTGGACGCGTACCGCTGGTACTTCCTGCGCGCGATCGCCTTCGGCCAGGACGGCTCCTTCTCGTGGGAGGACTTCTCGGCCCGCTACACCAGCGAGCTGGCGAACGACTACGGCAACCTGGCCTCCCGCGTGGCGGCCATGGTCGGCAAGTACTTCGGCGGTGCCCTGCTCGAGTCGACGGCGGACGGCGAGGCCGAGCAGGCGATCAAGGACGGCCTGGCGAAGGCCGTCGCGGAGGCCGACCGGAAGATCGGCGAGGAGCTGGACTTCCAGGGCGGCATCCTGGCCGTCTTCGACTTCGTGAAGCAGGTCAACGGCTACATCACGGAGCAGGAGCCGTGGAAGGTGGCCAAGGACGACTCGCCGGAGGGCAGGGCCCGCCTCGCGACGATCCTCTACACGGCCGCGGAGTCCCTCCGCGCGGTGGCGGTCCTCCTCAACCCGATCATGCCGGAGACCTCCGCCAAGCTCTGGGACTCCCTCGGCGCGGAACCGGCCCTGGGCGCCCTGGCGGCCCAGAGCGTCGCCTCCGCCGCCACCTGGGGCACCCTGCCCGCCGGCTCCACCGTCACCAAGGGCGCGGTCCTCTTCCCCCGCCTGGAGGAGAAGCCGGCGTCCTGACCCCGGGACGACCCGGACGACCCGGACGACCGATGCCGAGGGCCCGCAGGGAACATCCCGTTTCCCGCGGGCCCTCGGCATGATGGACCCATGACCGAGATCCACACCCCCCGCCTGCTCCTCCGCCGCTGGACCGACGACGACCTCGTGCCGATGGCCGAGATCAACGCCGACCCGGCGGTGATGCGCTGGGTCGGCGACGGCTCCGTACGCGACCTGGAACGCACCGCGGAGGACATCGAGCGGTGGGAGGAGGAGTGGGACGAGGAGGGGTTCGGACTCTTCGCCGTCGAACTGCTCGGCTCCGGTGAACTGGCCGGCGTCACGGGCCTGACCGTGCCGGAGTACCTGCCGGAGGCAGGAGCCACCCCCGCGATCGGCTGGCGCCTGGGCCGGCAGTACTGGGGTCAGGGCTATGCCTCCGAGGCCGCCCAGGCCACCCTGGAGTTCGCCCTCCAGGACCGCGGTCTCGACCGCGTCGTCGGCATCGCCCGGCTCGGCGACCACGCCTCCGCCAACATCATGCGCAAACTCGGCATGGTGGCGGACCACGAAACGACCCACCCCGAGTACGGCCACCCCCTGACCGTCCACACCATCGACCTCACGGAGTACGAGGCGTAGCACCGCACATCCCTCAGGTACCACCCCGCACGGCGACCACCTCGGGAGTTCCCATGGCCCTGTTCGGCAACGCCCACAGCATCGACCCCGCCCAGGCGGCCCAGGAGTACGCGCGGCTGCTCGGCCACGGCGAGACGGTGCACGCCGCGTACCTGCTGATCCGCGACACCATCCTCTTCACCGACCGGCGGCTGATCCTGGTCGACAAGCAGGGCATCACCGGCAAGAAGACGGAGTACCACTCCGTGCCGTACCGCAGCATCACCCACTTCTCCGTGGAGACGGCCGGCCACTTCGACCTTGACGCCGAACTGAAGATCTGGCTCTCCGGCACCCCGGCCCCCTTGCAGAAGACCTTCACCAAGGGCGTCGACATCTACGAGGTCCAGGCCATCCTGACCCAGTTCGTGGCCCGCTGACCGCTTCACACGACCCCACCGGCGCCACCACTGCCGCTTCACGCCACATTTACCCGACGTATAAGGTTTGCTCACCCGTGCGGCCATCGAACGCACATGCACCGCACGGGTGTGCGTCACGGTCACAGCCGACCGGTACGCAGCCGAGTCCTTACCGCGTACCGAGGGAATGTCGTGAAGCGCATCCTCATCCGCTCCGGGAAGAGCCCGCTCCGCGAGGCCACCCCGACGGAGTTCATCCAGCAGGACCTGATCGGCACGAACACGGGCAACCTGCTGTTCAGCGACTCCGCCCACAAGATGCTCACGACGCCGGACACCGAGGTGACCAGCAACGGCATCCGCACCGACCACTCCGCCCGCCGTGCCGCGGAGATAAACGAGCAGTACGACGTCTTCGTCGTCCCCCTCGCCAACGCCTTCCGGCCCAGCTTCCACGCCTCCCTCGACCGGCTGTCCACCCTGATCGAGCAACTGACCATCCCCGTCGTGGTCTTCGGCGTCGGTGCCCAGGCCCCCGACGACTACGACACCGACTGGCTCGGCCCGATAGAGGCGTCCGTCAAGCGCTTCGCCGCCGCGGTCCTCGAACGCTCCGCCTCCATCGGCGTCCGCGGCGAGCTGACCGCCGGCTACCTGAACCGCCTCGGCTTCAAGGACGTCGACATCATCGGCTGCCCGTCGATGTTCCTGTACGGCGCCACGTTCCCCGAGATCCGCACCGCGGAGCTGACCGCCGACTCCCGGATAGCGATCAACCTCTCCCCGGACGCGATACCCGTCGGCGACATTTCCGGCATCGCCCGGCACGCCTGGGAGCGCTATCCGCACCTCACGTACTACGCGCAGAACACCGAGGACGCCGAGCTGCTGCTCTGGGGCGACACCAGCCCCGAGGCGGGCCTGACCGACCCCTTCCCGCGCCACCTCACCCACCCCCTGCTGCGCGAGAACAAGGTCCGCATGCCCCTGGACCCGGCGAGCTGGATCGAGGAGCTGCGCGGCTACGACTTCGCCTACGGCACCCGCATCCACGGCAACGTCGCGGCACTGCTGGCCGGCACCCCGAGCGTCGTCCTCACCCATGACTCGCGCACCCTGGAGCTGTGCCGGTACTTCGACATCCCGCACCGGCCGCTGACCGAGCTGACCGCGGGCACCGACCCGCGCGAGCTGTACGAGGGCGCCGACTTCTCCGCCATGCTCAAGGGCCACGGCGAGCGCTTCGACCGGATCGTCGCCTTCCTCGACCGCAACGGCCTGGAGAACACGTACACGCACGGCGACGGCGGCGCCGCCTTCGAGGAGCGGATGGCCGCCCTGGACCTGCCCGCGTCGATGCCCGTCTGGGACGGCACGGACGACGGACAGCTCCGCTACCGCTTCAGCCGGCTGCGCGAGCAGATCACCGCCGCCGGTGAGAAGACCCGGGAGCAGGCCCGCAAGCAGGCCAAGGAGAACAAGGACCTGCGGGCCAGGCTGGCCGCCGCCGAGAAGCGCGCCGGTGAGACGGCGAAGCAGCTCGACACCGTCGCCGCGGAACTGGCCGCCGCCCGCAAGGCGCTGACCGCCGTGGAGCGCAAGGTCGCCGGCATCGACAAGCGGCTCCTGGTCCGCCTGGGCCCGGCCCTGCGCCGCCGCACCCGCAAGCTGGGCGGCGGCACGGAGGACTGACGTACGGCGACGCGGCGTACGACGACGAGGAGGGGCCCGGGACGGCTGTCCGTCCCGGGCCCCTCTCCGCCGTGCCGTACCGGCGACTGCTACTTCGGCTGCGGCTTCCGCACCGAAAGGTGCAGCTCGCGCAGGCGGGACTCGTCCAGCTCCGTCGGGGCGCCCATCATCAGGTCCTGGGCGTTGCCGTTGAGCGGGAAGGCGATCGTCTCGCGGATGTTGGGCTCGTCCGCGAGGAGCATGACGATGCGGTCGACGCCGGGGGCGATGCCACCGTGCGGCGGGGCGCCGAAGCGGAGCGCGCGGAGCATGCCCGCGAACTCCCGCTCGACCGTCTCGGCGTCGTACCCGGCGATCTCGAACGCCTTCAGCATGATGTCCGGCTCGTGGTTCCGGATCGCGCCGGAGGACAGCTCGACGCCGTTGCAGACGATGTCGTACTGCCAGGCAAGGATGTCCAGGGGGTCGGAGGACTGAAGGGCCTCCATGCCGCCCTGCGGCATCGAGAACGGGTTGTGGGAGAAGTCGATCTTCCCCGTCTCCTCGTCCTTCTCGTACATCGGGAAGTCGACGATCCAGCAGAAGCGGAAGACGTCGGACTCGAAGTGACCGGCGCGCTTGGCGGCCTCGACCCGCACCGCGCCCATGATCTTGGAGACCTCGTCGAACTCGCCCGCGCCGAAGAACACGGCGTGGCCGGCGGCCAGCCCCAACCGCTTCGTCAGCTCCGTCACGTTCTCCTCGGTGAGGAACTTCGCGATCGGGCCGGTCAGCGAGCCGTCCTCGGCGACCCGGACCCAGGCCAGGCCCTTCGCGCCCTGGGAGACCGCGTAGTCACCGAGCTGGTCGAAGAACTTGCGGGGCTGGCCGGAGACGTCCGGCACCGGCAGCGCGCGCACGTGCTTGCCGGCGAACGCCTTGAACTCCGAGCCCTCGAAGACGTCGGTGATGTCGACCAGTTCGAGCTGGGCGCGCAGGTCCGGCTTGTCGGAGCCGTACTTCAGCATCGCCTCGCGGAACGGGATGCGGGGGAAGGGGGACGTGACCTCTCGGCCACCCCCGAACTCCGTGAAGAGTTCCGTCATCAGCTTCTCGATCGGCTGGAAGACGTCCTCCTGCTCGACGAAGCTCATCTCGACGTCGAGCTGGTAGAACTCGCCCGGCGAGCGGTCCGCGCGGGCGTCCTCGTCGCGGAAGCAGGGCGCGATCTGGAAGTACCGGTCGAAGCCGGAGATCATCAGCAGCTGCTTGAACTGCTGCGGCGCCTGCGGGAGCGCGTAGAAACGGCCCGCGTGCAGCCGGGAGGGGACCACGAAGTCGCGGGCGCCCTCGGGCGAGGTGGCGGTCAGGATCGGCGTCGCCATCTCGTTGAAGCCGAGCGCCACCATCTTGCTGCGGATCGAGGAGATCACCTGCGTGCGCAGCATGATGTTGCGGTGCATCCGCTCGCGGCGCAGGTCCAGGAAGCGGTACTCCAGGCGCCGCTCCTCGTTCACCCCGTCCTCGGTGTTGATGGTGAAGGGCAGCGGCTGGGCGGCGCCGAGCAGCTCGACCTCGCCCACCTCGACCTCGACCTCGCCGGTGGGCAGGTCGGGGTTGACGTTGTCGGTACCGCGCGAGACGACCTTGCCGTCGACCCGGACGGTCGACTCCTTGGTCAGCTTGTCCAGCGCCTCGTAGGCGTCCGTCCCCGGACGGGCGACGAGCTGGGTGATGCCGTGGTGATCGCGCAGATCGATGAAGAGGATGCCGCCCAGGTCGCGCCGATTGTGCAGCCAGCCGCTCAGCCGGACGTCGGTGCCGACGTCAGAGGCGCGGAGCTCGCCGCAGGTGTGGGACCTGTACCGATGCATCGTCGTTTCATCCAGTCTTCGCGGATCGGGGTCGGTGACTCACGTGTCTCACGGTGGGTGTTTCACGTGAAACAACCCCAGCGTACCGGGCACCCGGTCCCGGCTTCCTCCCCGTTACCCCGGCTGCCGCCAGGACGACCGGTGAGCGACCGGCGGCCGACCGGTGGCAGCGCTGATCACAGCTTCTTAGAGTGGGGCAATGCGTACTGGTGAGCCACTGCCCGGTCTGGGGGACGTGCTGGCCGCCCTCGCGACCGGCCTGTGGCACTGGGACACCGCCACCGAACTCGTCACGGTCGACGCGGAGGCCGCACGGCTGCTCGGCCTGCCCGCCCGCCGGACCGAGCTGCACCAGGCCCAGGTACGGGCCCGGCTGCACCCCGTCGACTGGAACGAGATCACCGGCGTCATCCGCCTCGCCGCCACCGAGGGCACCCTCGCCGAGGTACGCATCCGCGTCATGGACGACCAGGGCCACGTCGTCCGCGTCGTCCGCAGCCGCTCCAAGCCCTCCTACGACGCCGGCAGCAAGGCGTACCGCCTCATCGGCACCCTCCAGGAGGTCACCGACCCGGCGCCGGGCACCCCCGCCGGGCGCTCCACCGTCACCGGCGACTGGCGCCGCTCCCGGGAGGCGTTCCTGCTGGACGCCGGGAGGGCGCTGGCCGAGGCACGGTCGACGGAGGAGGTGCTGCGGGTCGCGGCGGGGTTGTCCATGCCCGGCTTCTCCCCCGAGGGACTCGCGGTCTTCGGCGTCGAGGGCGACCGGCTGACCATGATCGGCCACCGCACCGAGCCGGAGCGGGGCGAGAGCCCGTTCGCTGAGATGGGTCTGGAGACGGACTACCCGGCCGCCGAGGTCGCCCGCACCGGCCGCGCCGTCTACCTCTCCTCCCCCGAGGAGTACGCCGCCCGCTACCCGCTCGTCTATCCGCTCGCCGAGCGCTTCCACCGGCGCTCCTGGGCGTTCCTGCCGCTCACCGTGGCGGGCCGCACGATGGGTGCCTGGCTCGCGGCCTTCTCCTACCCGGTGGCGTTCACCCCGGACGAGCGGTCGGTGCTGACGACCGTGGCCCGGATGATGGCGCAGGCCCTGTCCCGGGCGAGCGCCGACGAGACCCAGCGCGAGCTGACCGACGGCCTCCAGCGCTCCATGCTGCCCGCGCTCGGCCCCGAGATCCCCGGCGTCAGCATCGCCGCCCGCTACGTCCCCACCGGCGGCGGCCTCCAGGTCGGCGGCGACTGGTACGACGTGATCCCGCTGCCCCAGGACCGCCTCGCCCTGGTCATCGGCGACGTCCAGGGCCACGACGTCCGGGCGGCCGGGCTCATGGGCCAGCTCCGCATCGCCCTGCGCGCCTACGCCTCCGAGGGCCACCGCCCCGACGCGGTCCTCTCCCGCGCCTCCCGCTTCTTCCACGGCCTCACCCACTCCGCCGAGGACCCCGGCGACCTCCGCTTCGCGACCTGCCTCTACGTCGAGTTCGACCCCGCGACCGGAACGGTGGAGGCCGCGCGGGCCGGCCACCTCGACCCGGCGGTGCGGATGACCGACGGCACGGTGCTGGTCCGGGCGACGGCCGGCGGGCTGCCGCTCGGCATCGACCCGGACTGCGACTACCCCACCACCCGCCTCGCCGTGGAGCCCGGCGAGACGCTGCTGCTCCTCACGGACGGACTGCTGGAGACCGGCGGCCACGACCTGGACACCGGCTGGCGGCGGCTGCGCACGGTGCTGGAGGAGCACGGCAGGGGCGCCCGGGAGCACGCCGGTGACCTGGAGGAACTGGCCGACGCCCTGGTCCGGGCCGTGCACGGGCCGCCGTCCCACCACACCACGGGGCCGCTCGCCGACCGGCGGGAGGACGACCTCGCCCTGGTGCTGCTCTGCCGCCCGGGGGACGACGAGAGCTGCGGCGAGGGCGCCTCCGCCCGCCCGCCCCGGCGCCGCACGATGCTGTCGGTGGCGCAGGCCGAGCCGGAGCGGATCGGCACCGCCCGCCGCCATCTGCGGGACCTGCTGCACGACTGGCCCAGCGAGGACCAGAAGGACTCCGCGGTCCTGCTGCTCTCCGAGACGCTCACCAACGTCCTGGTGCACACCGACGCCGACGCGCTGGTGGTCGCCGAGGTCACCGGCGCCCCCGGCGAGCGGCGCATCCGGGTCGAGGTCACCGACAACGGCGAGGAGCTGCCGCACCGCCGCCGCCCCGGCGAGATGGCGTCCTCGGGTCGCGGTCTGATGCTGATCGAGATGCTCGCCGACGAGTGGGGCGTCGCCCCGCGCGGCGCGGGCAAGAGCATCTGGTTCGACCTCTACGAGGGTTCCACCGGCCCGGAGCTTGCCGTGTCCGTGTAGCGGTCCTGCAACTCCCGTACGATCCCGAACCCGGCGGCGGTCAGCGGCACCGCGAGCAGCATCCCGACGATCCCCGCGACCGAGGCGCCCGCGGTCAGCGCGAGCAGCACCACCACCGGGTGCATGTGCACGGTCCGGCTCTGGATCACCGGCTGGAGCACGTGCCCCTCAAGGAGCTGCACGGCCACCACCACGCCCAGCACCCACAGGGCGATGACGAACCCCCGGTCGGCCAGCGCGACCAGCACCGCCGCCGCACCCGACAGGAACGCCCCGAGATAGGGGATGTAGGCGCCGACGAAGACCAGCGCGCCCAGCCCGAGCGCGCCCGGCACCCGCAGTACGAGCAGCCCGACGGTGATGCAGACCGCGTCGATCAGCGCGATGAAGGTGGTGCCCCGCATGAACCCCTCGACCGCCTCGAAGGCCCGCCGGGCCATCGCCTCGGTCATGTCGGCGCCGCTGTGCGGCACCAGCGCCCGGACGGTGCTCACCGCCCGGTCGGAGTCGCGCAGGAAGAAGAAGACCAGGAGCAGGGCGAGGACGGCCATGGCGATCGTCTCGCCGACGACGCTGACGCCGCTGATCACACCGGAGGCCGCGGTGCCGCCGAACTTGCCGAGCAGTTCCCGGGCGTTCGAGGCGAGGTCGTCCAGGGAGGTGCCGGCGGCGCCGAAGTGGCCGGCGAGGTCCTGGGCGGAGGTCCGCAGCGAGTCGACGATCTGGTCGCCGCTGTCGACGAGGGCCGCGACGACGATGTAGACGGCGCCGCCGACCACGACCAGCACCGCGAAGCAGGTGAGCAGGGCCGCCAGCGACCGCTGTACGTGGGCCGCGACCAGCCGCCGGTACAGCGGCCGGAGCAGGGCCGTGCCGAGCAGCGCGAGCAGCGCCGGTGTGACGGTGGTCCGGAACTCGACGCAGATCCGGATGCCGACGTAGACGACCCCGGCGGTCAGCAGGATGACGACGCACCAGGAGGCGAACCGGCGGACGGGCACGGGTAGCAACAGCACGTACCCAGCCGATCACGCCGAGGGCGGGCCGTCCCCTCGGGACGGCCCGCCCGGGTGACGTGACGTCAGGCGCCGAAGACCGGGTCCCCCGCCACCGGGGGACCCGGGACGTCAGGCGTCGGGGCCGGACTCCGACATGCCGTGCACGGCCGGGACGCTGCCGAGACGCCCCTTCTGGAAGTCCTCGAAGGCCTGCTGCAGCTCGTCGCGGGTGTTCATGACGAACGGGCCGTAGTGGACCATCGGCTCCCGGATCGGCTTCCCGCCGAGGAGGACGACCTCCAGGTCGGGGGTGTTGGCGTCCTGCTTCTCGTCCGCGCGGACGGTCAGCGAGGAGCCGGCGCCGAAGACGGCGGTCTGCCCGGTGTGGACGGGCCGGCGCTGGGTGCCGACCGTGCCGCGCCCGGCGAGGACGTAGGCCAGGCCGTTGAACTCCTCGCGCCAGGGCAGGGTCAGCTCGGCGCCCGGCGCGACCGTCGCGTGGATCATGGTGATCGGCGTGAAGGTGGAGCCGGGGCCCTGGTGGCCGTCCAGCTCACCGGCGATGACGCGGATCAGCGCGCCGCCGTCGGGCGAGGTGAGCAGCTGGACGCTGCGGCCGCGGATGTCCTGGTACTTCGGGGCCATCATCTTGTCCTTGGCCGGGAGGTTCACCCACAGCTGGAGGCCGTGGAAGAGACCGCCGGACATGACGAGGGACTCCGGCGGCGCCTCGATGTGCAGCAGGCCGGAGCCCGCCGTCATCCACTGGGTGTCGCCGTTGGTGATGGTGCCACCGCCGCCGTGGCTGTCCTGGTGGTCGAAGATGCCGTCGATGATGTAGGTGACGGTCTCGAAGCCGCGGTGCGGGTGCCAGGGGGTGCCCTTGGGCTCGCCCGGCGCGTACTCCACCTCACCCATCTGGTCCATCATGATGAACGGGTCGAGGTGGCGGTAGTTGATCCCGGCGAACGCGCGGCGCACCGGGAAGCCCTCGCCCTCGAAACCGCTGGGCGCGGTCGTGACGGTGAGCACCGGACGGGCCACGGCGTCTGCGGGCGCGGCCACTCGGGGGAGCAGCAACGGGTTCTCGACGGTCACGGCGGGCATGTCGACCTCCTTGGGCGGCGTGTGTCCCACTTTAGTTGAGCGTTGAACTTCTTGCTACCCCAGAACCGCGAAAGCCCGGAGGACATTCCCTCCGGGCTCGACTCGGGCGGTCCTGGATTCAGCCGTACATCCGGCGCATCGCAAAATCGACCATCTGTTCGACAGCCTTGGCGTCGAAGACCATCCGGTGCTCGCCCTCCATGTCGAGGACGAAGCCGTACCCGGTCGGCAGCAGGTCGAGCACCTCGGCCCCGGTGATCACGAAGTACTTGGACTCCTTGCCCGCGTACCGGCGCAGCTCCTTGAGCGTGGTGAACATCGGGATCACCGGCTGCTGCGTGTTGTGCAGGGCGAGGAACCCGGGGTTGTCGCCGCGCGGGCAGTAGACCTTCGACGTCGCGAAGACCTGCTGGAAGTCCTCGGCGGCCAGCTGCCCGGTGGTGAAGGCCCGCACCGCGTCCGCGAGCGAGGGCGGCGACGGCTCGGGGTAGGCGGGCGCCTGCTGCCCGTACCCGCCGGACATCGGCTGCTGCGGCGGCGCGTACTGCGCCTGGGGACCGGCGGTCTGGTCGTAGCCGTACATGCCGCAAAGAGTAGCGAGTGAAGAGTCACAGATGGAGCGGTCGGGGTTGCGACTTATTACCGACGGGTAGCATCATCGTAGCTACCAGCCGGTACGCGGCCGGTACGTATCGCAAGCGCGAGGATCAAGTGCCTCGCCGGTCTCGCAACGGAGCTCGCCATGGGGCACTACAAGCCGAATCTCCGCGACATCGAGTTCAACCTCTTCGAAGTCCTCGGCCGGGACAAGCTCTACGGCACCGGGCCCTTCGCGGAGATGGACGTCGACACGGCCAAGAGCATCCTGGAGGAGCTGGCCCGCCTCTCGGAGAACGAGCTGGCCGCCAGCTTCGAGGACGCCGACCGCAACCCGCCGGTCTTCGACCCCGAGACGAACACCGCCAACGTCCCGGCGTCCTTCAAGAAGAGCTACCAGGCCTTCATGGACTCCGAGTACTGGCGCCTCGGCCTGCCCGAGGAGATCGGCGGCACCACCTCGCCCCGCTCCCTGATCTGGGCGTACGCGGAGCTGATCCTCGGCGCCAACCCGGCCGTGTGGATGTACTCCTCGGGCCCCGCGTTCGCCGGCATCCTCTTCGAGGAGGGCAACGAGGTCCAGAAGCAGATCGCCAAGGTCGCCGTGGACCGCCAGTGGGGCTCCACCATGGTCCTCACCGAGCCCGACGCCGGCTCCGACGTCGGCGCCGGCCGCACCAAGGCGGTCCAGCAGGAGGACGGCTCCTGGCACATCGAGGGCGTGAAGCGCTTCATCACCTCC
This sequence comes from Streptomyces sp. CRN 30, assembly GCF_034105845.1. Classification (NCBI taxonomy): domain Bacteria; kingdom Bacillati; phylum Actinomycetota; class Actinomycetes; order Kitasatosporales; family Streptomycetaceae; genus Streptomyces; species Streptomyces sp. CRN 30. The sequence goes on from NZ_JAVRHI010000076.1 coordinate 21,338, forward strand.
GGCGAGCACGACATGTCGGAGAACATCCTCCACTACGTCCTCGCCCGCCCCGAGGGCGCGGGCCCCGGCACCAAGGGCCTCTCCCTCTTCCTCGTACCGAAGTACGAGTTCGACCCCGCCACCGGCGAGCTGGGCGCGCGCAACGGCGCCTACGCCACCAACGTCGAGCACAAGATGGGCCTGAAGGTCTCCAACACCTGCGAGATGACCTTCGGCGACCGCCACCCCGCCAAGGGCTGGCTCATCGGCGACCGGCACGACGGCATCCGCCAGATGTTCCGCATCATCGAGTTCGCCCGCATGATGGTCGGCACGAAGGCGATCTCCACGCTGTCGACGGGCTACCTCAACGCGCTGGAGTACGCCAAGGAGCGCGTCCAGGGCCCGGACCTGGCCGACTTCATGGACAAGACCGCGCCCAAGGTCACCATCACCCACCACCCCGACGTCCGCCGCTCGCTCATGACGCAGAAGGCGTACGCCGAGGGCATGCGCGCCCTGGTGATGTACACCGCCTCCGTGCAGGACGCCATCCAGGTCAAGGAGGCGACCGGCGAGGACGCCGCCACCGAGCACGCCCTCAACGACCTGCTCCTGCCCATCGTCAAGGGCTACGGCTCCGAGAAGGCCTACGAGCAGCTCGCCCAGTCCCTGCAGACCTTCGGCGGCTCCGGGTTCCTCCAGGAGTACCCGATCGAGCAGTACATCCGCGACGCCAAGATCGACACCCTCTACGAGGGCACCACCGCGATCCAGGGCCAGGACTACTTCTTCCGGAAGATCGTCCGCAACCAGGGCGCCGCGCTGAACTCCCTCGCCGAGGACATCAAGAAGTTCCTCGCCCTCGCGACCGGCGGCGACGAGCTGGCCGGTGCCCGTGAGCACCTCGCCAAGGCCGCCGTCGAGCTGGAGGCCATCGTCGGCCTGATGCTCACCGACCTCGCCGCCACCGAGAGCGACGTCAAGAACATCTACAAGGTGGGCCTCAACACCACCCGCCTGCTCCTCGCCTCCGGTGACGTCGTCGTCGGCTACCTGCTGCTCAAGGGCGCCGCCGTCGCCGCCGAGAAGCTGCCGACCGCCACCGCCCGCGACAAGGCGTTCTACACCGGCAAGATCGCCGCCGCGAAGTTCTTCGCCGCGAACGTCCTGCCCGGCGTCACCATGGCCCGCAAGGTCGCCCAAGGCGTCGAGCTCGACCTGATGGAGCTGGACGAGGCCGCGTTCTAAGCCCTTTTACAGTTCCCTCACAGCAGCGCGAGGGTCCGCTCCCGGCAGACGGGAAGCGGGCCCTCGCCCGTCGTTAAGGTGAACCCATGAGCGAACTTCCCCGCTTCGACCGCGGCCACACCGACGACCTGATGTCCTTCCTCGCGGCGAGCCCGACGCCGTACCACGCCGTGGCCAACGCCGCCCAGCGGCTGGAGAAGGCGGGATTCCGACAGGTCGCCGAGACGGACGCCTGGGACGCGACGAGCGGCGGCAAGTACGTCCTGCGCGGCGGCGCGATCATCGCCTGGTACGTCCCCGAGGGCGCCGACCCGCACACCCCCTTCCGCATCGTCGGCGCCCACACCGACTCGCCCAACCTGCGCGTCAAGCCGCGGCCCGACACCGGGGCGCACGGCTGGCGCCAGATCGCCGTCGAGATCTACGGCGGCCCCCTGATGAACTCCTGGCTCGACCGCGACCTCGGCCTCGCCGGCCGGCTCACCCTGCGCGACGGCACCACCCGCCTGGTCAACGTCGACCGCCCCCTGCTGCGCGTCCCGCAGCTCGCCATCCACCTGGACCGCAACGTCACCGCGGACGGCCTCAAGCTCGACAAGCAGCGCCACCTCCAGCCCGTCTGGGGCCTCGGCGACACCGTCCGCGACGGCGACCTCATCGCCTTCCTGGAGCAGGAGGCCGGCCTCACCGCCGGCGAGGTCACCGGCTGGGACCTGATGACCCACTCCGTGGAACCCCCCGCCTACCTCGGCCGCGACCAGGAACTCCTCGCCGGTCCCCGCATGGACAACCTGCTCTCCGTGCACGCCGGGACGGCCGCGCTCGCCGCCGCCGCGTCGGCGCCCGGACTGTCGTACATCCCCGTCCTCGCCGCCTTCGACCACGAGGAGACCGGCTCCCAGTCGGACACCGGCGCCGACGGCCCGCTCCTCGGCACCGTCCTGGAACGCTCCGTCCTCGCCCGCGGCGGCACCTACGAGGACCGCGCCCGCGCCTTCGCCGACACCGTCTGCCTCTCCTCCGACACCGGGCACGCCGTCCACCCCAACTACGCCGAGCGGCACGACCCGACGCACCACCCCCGCGTCGACGGCGGCCCGATCCTCAAGGTCAACGTCAACAACCGCTACGCCACCGACGGTTCGGGACGCGCGGTCTTCGCCGCCGCCTGCGAGAAGGCCGGCGTCCCCTTCCAGACGTTCGTCTCCAACAACTCCATGCCGTGCGGCACCACCATCGGCCCGATCACCGCCGCCCGGCACGGCATCCGCACCGTGGACATCGGCACGGCCATCCTGTCGATGCACAGCGCACGGGAGCTGTGCGGCGCCAACGACCCGCACCTGCTGGCCAACGCTCTGGTGGCGTTCCTGCGGAGCTGACCCGGCACGGCCGGGACACGACCGGCCCCGGGGGCGCAACGCCCCGGCACCGCATGGGTGTTGCCTCCCGGGGTAACCGGACCGAACCGGATCGACCGGAAGGACCGGATCCGACCGGCTCTACAGGGAGGCAACAGCCATGGGCCTCGGCGGGTGCATCATCCTCATCGCCGTGGGAGCCATCCTCACGTTCGCGACCGACTTCGACATGCAGGGCGTCAACGTGCCCCTGGTCGGCGTCATCTTCATGATCGTCGGCATCATCGGCGTCGCGACGTTCAGCAGCATCGCCCGCCGCCGGCGCGTGGTGGTGCCGCCGACCACCCCGGTGGTCGAGGAACGCCCCCACACGCACGACGGCTACCACAACGGCTACGGCGCCTGACCGCCGCTCGCGCCGGCGTCAGGCGTCCATCCCGGCCAGGACCAGGGGCAGCCGGTCCGCGGCCCCCTCGGCCAGCCGGACCGGCACCCCCCAGTCCTGCTGGTGGACGTGGCAGGCGGGGTACTGGTTGCCGGGACCGTCATCGCACGACGCCGCCGTCGCGGAGACGTGCAGAACCCCCTCCGGCACCCCGGGGTTCAGCTCCAGGTCGCGGAAGAGATCCGTCCCCGCGCCCGCACCGCCCAGCAGCAGTTCGGGCGGGGTGGACGAGACCAGCAGCCGCGTGGACGGGCCGTACCTGGTGTCCAGCTTCTGGCCGGCGGGCGCCTGGAAGACGACGTCGAGACGGAGCGCGCCCGGCGCCACGTCGGTCGCCGCCCGCCGCGTGCGGTGGGCGACGGCCTCGACCCGTACCGCCTCCTCCGGCAGCCGCAGCCGGGTCAGCCGGTGCCGCGCCGACTCCACGACCACGATGTCGTCGCCGACGAGCACCGCGTCGCTCGGCTCCCGCAGATCGGTGGCGACCGTACTGACCTCACCGCTCGCGGGGTCGTAGCGCCGCAGCGCGTGGTTGTACGTGTCGCTGACGGCGACCGAGCCGTCCGGCAGCGCGGTCACCCCCAGCGGGTGCTGGAGCAGCGCCTGCCCGGCGGCCCCGTCCCGGTGCCCGAAGTCGAACAGCCCGGTGCCGACGGCCGTGTGCACCACGCCCTCCCGGTCGACCCAGCGCAGCGCGGACGTCTCCGAGTCGGCGACCCACAGCCGCTCCCCGGCCGCCGCCAGCCCCGACGGCTGCGCGAACCACGCCTCACCGCCGGGCCCGTCGACGAGCCCCTCGTTGGTCGTCCCGGCGGTCACACCGACCTCACCGGACACGGGGTCGAACGCCCACAGCTGGTGGACGCCGGCCATGGCGATCCACACCCGCCCCTGCCACAGGGCGACGTCCCACGGGGAGGACAGACTCACCTCGCGGCCCGCTCCGGCGGTCGGCTCCCCCCGCATCCACTGCCGCCCGGTCCCGGCGAGCGTCGTGACCTCACCGCTGCCGAGGTCCAGCCGCCGCAACGCGTGATTCACGGTGTCCGCGACGACCACGGCCCCGTCGTCCAGCAGCGCCAGCCCCTGCGGCTCGTTGAACGACGCCGCCCCGCCCGCCCCGTCCGCGAACCCGCGCACCCCGGTGCCGATCCGCCGCACGACGCTCTCGCCGTCCGCCGCCAGCTCCACCAGCTGATGCCGGGTGGTGTCGCTGACCAGGAAGTTCCCCGACGGCAGCAGCAGCGCCTTGCCCGGGAAGCGCAGGGTCGTCGGCTCCGGCTCCGGCGCCACGTACGGCCCCTCGCCCCGCCTGAGCGTCCCCTTCGCCGCGTGCTCGGCCTCCAGCTCCGCCACCAGCCGCTCGATGGCGTGCGCGTGCCCCTCGCCGGCGTGCTGCGCGACCACGTACCCCTCGGGATCGATCACGACCAGCGTCGGCCAGGCCCGCACGGCGTACTGCTTCCAGGTCGCCAGCTCGGGATCGTCCAGCACGGGGTGCTCCACCCCGTACCGCTCGACGGCGTCGGCCACGGCCCCGTGCTCGGCCTCGTGCACGAACTTCGGCGAGTGCACCCCGATGATCACGACGGTGTCCCGGTGCTTCTCCTCCAGCTCCCGCAGCTCGTCGAGGACGTGCAGGCAGTTGATGCAGCAGAAGGTCCAAAAATCGAGAACTACGATGCGTCCGCGCAGGTCGGCGAGGGTGTACTGCCGGTCGCCGGTGTTCAGCCAGCCGCCCTTGCCGACCAGCTCGGGGGCCCGGACGCGCGCCCGGCGGGGAGCCGGTGCCGGGTTGGAATCGCTCATGCCCCAAGGGTGCCACCCGTCCCCGGTGACCGGCCGTCCGCCCTGGTCGGCCGAGGGAGCGCGCGGCGCGGGTCCGGAGTCAGCCCGTCGGCCTACCGGCCGCGTTTCGGCGGTGGCAGGGGGGAAGCGATCCCTGCATGAGATTTCTCGTGTACGACCGGCTGCTGGGATTCGGCGACGACTACTGGATCGAGGACGACCGCGGCGAGAAGGTGTTCCTCGTCGACGGCAAGGCGATGCGGCTGCGCGACACCTGGGAGCTGAAGGACACCCGCGGCCGGGTCCTGATCGACATCCACCAGAAGATGTTCGCGCTGCGCGACACGATGGTGATCGAGCGCGCCGGCGAGCCGCTGGCGACGATCCGCCGCAAGCGGCTCTCCCTGCTGCGCAACCACTACCGCGTGGAGCTGGCCGACGGCAACGAACTCGACGTCAGCGGCAAGATCCTCGACCGCGAGTTCGCCATCGAGTACGACGGCGAGCTGCTGGCGGTCGTCTCCCGGCGCTGGCTGACCCTCCGGGACACCTACGGCCTGGACGTCGTCCACGACGACGCCGATCCGGCCCTGCTCATCGCGCTCACGGTGTGCGTGATCCACCTGGCGGAGAAGGAGCGGGAGGAGGACTGAGCGGGCCTCGCGGCAGGGCGGACGTCCCTCCGGGCACCGCCTTGGCATCCACGCCGTCAGCACGGGCCTACGATCGTCACACGAAAGCACTGCCGGGGTACCGCACAGCAGCGTAACTTAGCCTCCCAAGACGCCCGCCGACGACCGCCGCCTCCCGCTGGCACCGCCGCCAGTCCGCCGCCAATCCGCCCTGTACCGACCGCCGAGGGGTCCCGTTCCGTGAGTCTGCATCCCACCCTCCAGCCCTACGCCGACGCCTGGACTCACTCCATCGAGGCGATATCCGAGCTGGTCCAGCCGCTTGTGGAAGCAGAGTGGAACCGCCGTACGCCCTGCCCCGGCTGGTCCGTGCGCGACATCGTCTCCCATGTCATCGGCCTCGACTCGGAGATGCTCGGCGACCCGCGTCCCATCCACACCCTGCCGCGCGACCTGTTCCACGTCACCAACGACCACCAGCGCTACACCGAGATGCAGGTCGACGTCCGCCGTCACCACACCGCGCCGGAGATGACCTCCGAGCTGGAGTACATGATCATCCGGCGCAACCGGCAGCTCCGCAACGAATCGCGCGACCCCGGCACCAAGGTCCGCGGCCCGCTCGGCGCCGAGCTGACCCTGGAGGAGTCGATGCGCCGGCACGCCTTCGACGTGTGGGCGCACGAGCAGGACCTGCGCGCCGCCCTCGGCCGCCCCGGCAACCTGGACTCCCCCGGCGCGCACATCGCCCGCGACGTGCTGCTCGCCGAGCTGCCCCGCATCGTCGCCGAGGACGCGGACGCTCCCCGCAGCTCGGCCGTCGTCTTCGACGTCCACGGTCCCGTCGAGTTCCTGCGCACGATCCGGGTCGACATCCAGGGCCGCGGCACCCTGGAGACGGCCCCCGCGCTGGGGCCCGCCGCCACCCTGACCCTCGACTGGGAGACGTACGTCCGCCTGGCCTGCGGCCGTGTCGCCACGGAGACGGTCGCGGACCGCGTCAAGACGGAGGGCGACCCGGAGCTGGCGAAGGCGATACTGCGCCACTTCACGGTCACGAAGTAGCTGTTCAGCCCGTCCGGCGTTCGAGGGCGAGGCTGTTCGGGCCGAAGCGGGGGCCTGGGGGCGGCAGCCCCCCGGAACGGCCCGCACCGACGCCGTCGGCGTCACACCGGCACGTGCACCGAGGACACCCGACTGGCCACCAGCCGCTCCCGTTCACGCCGCGCCGCACGCTTGCGCAGCCGCAGGATCTGCGAAATCCCCAGCGCCTGGAGGACGAACACCGCGGAGAACGCGACGGTGTAGTCGTCCCCGGTCGCGTCCAGCAGGACACCGACGGCCAGCAGCGTCGTCATCGAGGCGACGAAACCGCCCATGTTGGTGATGCCGGACGCGGTGCCCTGCCGCTCCGGCGGGTTGGCCGGCCGCGAGAAGTCGAACCCGATCATCGAGGCCGGCCCGCAGGCGCCGAGGACCACGCAGAGCACGGTCAGCAGCCACATCGGCGCGTGCTCGGCCGGGTAGACGAGCGTCGCCGCCCACAGTGCCGCCGTCGACCCGACGGTGACGAGCGCCAGCGGGAGCCGCGCGCCGTGGTGCCGGGCGACGACCTGGCCGTAGACGAGGCCGACGGCCATGTTGGAGAGCACGACGAGGGTCAGCAGCTCACCGGCGGTGGCGCGGGACAGGCCCTGCGCCTCGACCAGGAACGGCAGGCCCCACAGCAGCAGGAAGACCATCGCCGGGAACTGCGTGGTGAAGTGCACCCACATCCCGAGCCGGGTGCCGGGCTCCCGCCAGGACGCGGCGATCTGCCGCCGGACGTACGCGGCACCCTGGTGCGGCACGGGCTCGGGCTCGTGCCCCTCGGGGTGGTCCTTGAGGAAGAGCAGCAGCAGGACGAAGACGAGCACGCCGGCCAGCGCGCTGCCGGCGAACGCCGCGGTCCAGCCGATGCCGTGCAGCAGGCGGGCGATGACGAGGGTGGAGACGAGGTTGCCGGCCATGCCGGCGAGTCCGGCGAGCTGGGCGACGAGCGGGCCGCGCCGGGCCGGGAACCAGCGGGTGCCGAGCCGCAGCACGCTGATGAAGGTCAGCGCGTCGCCGCAGCCCAGCAGGGCGCGCGCGGCGAGCGCCGTGCCGTAGGAGGGGGAGAAGGCGAAGCCGAGCTGTCCCGCCGTGAACAGCACCACGCCGATGCCGAGGACCTTCTTGGTGCCGAGCCGGTCGACCATCAGGCCGACGGGTATCTGCATACCGGCGTAGACCAGCAGCTGGAGTATGGAGAAGGTCGACAGCGCCGAGGCGCCCACGTGGAAGCGGTCCACGGCGTCGAGGCCGGCCACCCCCAGCGACGTACGGAAGATGACGGCGACGAAGTAGACGGCGACGCCGACGCCCCAGACGGCCATCGCGCGCCGGCCCCCCGGAGGATCACCGGGCAGTGCGCCGGTGGTACCCGCCGAGCTCATCGTGCCTCCCCTCGGGCCAGGTGGGAGACCCAGCCGACGTGCCGGCCGACGACGCCGACGGCCGCCTCCGCGTCCCCGGCGCGCAGCGCGTCGAGCATCTCCTGGTGTTCGACGAGGGTCTTGGCGATCCGGTCGGGGTGGGAGTGCATCACGGCGACGCCCATCCGCAGCTGACGGTCGCGGAGTTGGTCGTAGAGGCGGGAGAGGATCTCGTTGCCGCCGCTGCGCACGATCTCGGCGTGGAAGCAGCGGTCGGCGACGGCCGCCGCGGCGAAGTCCCCGGCCGCGGCCCGCTCCTTGTGCTCGTCGATCAGTTCCGCCAGCCGTTCGAGGAGCGCGGGCGAGGCGGGTACGGCCTTGCGGGCGGCGTGCTCCTCGACCAGCAGCCGGGTCTCCACGACATCGGCGATCTCCTGCGCGGAGACCGGCAGGACGAGCGCGCCCTTCTTCGGGTAGAGCCGGATCAGCCCCTCGGCCTCCAGGCGCAGCAGCGCCTCGCGCACGGGGGTGCGCGAGACCCCCACCGCCTCGGCCAGTTCGCCTTCGGTGAGCAGGGTGCCGCCTTCGTAACGGCGGTCGAGGACACCCTGCTTGACATGTGCGTAGACGCGGTCGGCGGCGGGGGGTTGCTTCACGGCCATGGTCATGCCGACAGAATAGATACAACAGGGACGCATGAGGACCCTCGTCCACCATGCGGACGGCGCCACCGCACGGGCATGCCCCTGATCACCCGACAGTAGGATGAGGCAGCTTCCCCGGGGTAACAGGGCAACCATCCGTTCACCTGACGAGTCGCACACAAGCAGCCCTACGACCGTCGGCCCTCAACTCGGCGGTGCCACCGGGGCATTCGACATAATCGGGGTACTTCACGTGATTACCGACATCACCGGCATCCGCCTCCGCAGAGCCGTCGCCGCCGCCGTCACCACCGGCGCCGTGCTCGCGGCGGGCGCCGTCTCGGCCGTGCCCGCGCAGGCCGCCACCAAGCCGTCGATCGCCGCCAAGGGCGGCTACGCGATGAACAACGCGAACGGCAAGTCGCTGTACACCAAGGCGGCGGACACCAAGCTCTCCACGGGCTCCACCACGAAGATCATGACCGCGAAGGTGGTACTCGGGCAGAAGAACCTGAACCTGGACTCCAAGGTCACGATCCAGAAGGCGTACAGCGACTACATCGTCTCCAAGAACGCCTCGTCCGCGCGGCTCATCGTCGGCGACAAGGTCACCGTCCGCCAGCTGCTCTACGGGCTGATGCTGCCGTCCGGCTGCGACGCCGCGTACGCGCTCGCCGACAAGTACGGCAAGGGCTCGACGCGTTCGGCGCGGGTGAAGTCGTTCATCTCGCAGATGAACTCCTCCGCGAAGAGCCTGGGTCTGAAGAACACCCACTTCGACTCGTTCGACGGCATCGGCAACGGCAAGAACTACTCCACGCCCCGCGACCTGACCAAGCTCGCGAGCAGCGCGATGAAGAGCAGCACGTTCCGCACGGTCGTCAAGACGAAGAAGTACACCGCCAAGACGAAGACCAAGTCCGGCGGCACGCGCACGATGGCGGCCTGGAACAACACCAACACGCTGCTCGGCAGCTACAGCGGTGCCATCGGCGTGAAGACCGGCTCCGGCCCGGAGGCCAAGTACTGCCTGGTCTTCGCCGCCACCAAGAAGGGCAAGACGGTCATCGGCACCGTGCTCGCCTCGACGTCGACGACGCAGCGCGCCACCGACGCGAAGAAGATCCTGAACTACGGGTTCACCAAGGTCTGATCCACGCCCGTACGACAGCACTCCGGTACGGCACGAGGAGGGGCCCGCCGCTCGGGAAGCGGCGGGCCCCTTCGTCTCGTGTCACGGGCCGGTCAGGACCGGACACCGGTCAGGACCAGGTGATCAGTCGCTTCGGTCGCTCCAGGACCGCCGCCACGTCGGCGAGGACCTTCGAGCCCAGCTCGCCGTCGACCAGCCGGTGGTCGAAGCTCAGCGCCAGCGTGGTGACCTGACGGGGCTTCACCTTCCCCTTGTGCACCCACGGCTGGAGCTTGATCGCACCGATCGCGAGGATCGCGGACTCACCGGGGTTGAGGATCGGCGTGCCGGTGTCGACGCCGAAGACGCCGACGTTGGTGATGGTCACCGTGCCACCCTGCATCGCGGCCGGGGAGGTCCTGCCCTCCCGCGCCGTGGAGACCAGCTCGCCCAGTGAACGGGCCAGGTCCGGCAGGGTCTTGGCGTGGGCGTCCTTGATGTTCGGCACGAGCAGGCCGCGGGGGGTCGCGGCGGCGATGCCCAGGTTGACGTAGTGCTTGACCACGATCTCCTGAGCGGCCTCGTCCCAGGAGGCGTTGATGTCCGGGTGGCGGCGGATCGCGACCAGCAGGGCCTTGGCGATCAGGAGCAGCGGGTTGACCCGCAGCCCCTCGAACTCCTTGTCCTGCTTCAGCTCCTCGACCAGCTTCATCGTGCGGGTCACGTCGACGGTCACGAACTCCGTGACGTGCGGCGCGGTGAACGCCGAGCCGACCATCGCCGCAGCGGTCGCCTTGCGCACGCCCTTGACCGGGACACGGGTCTCCCGGCCGGTGTCGTGCGCGGCGGCCGGTGCGGGCGCCGGGGCCTCGGGCACCACCGGCTCGGGGGCCGGTGCCGGGGCCACCGCCGCGTGCACGTCGTCGCGGGTGATCACACCGTCCGGGCCGGTCGGGACGATCGTCGCCAGGTCGACGCCGAGGTCCTTGGCGAGCTTGCGCACCGGGGGCTTGGCCAGGGGCCGCTCCCGGGTGGCCGGCGCCTGGCCGGGGGCCGCCGCGTGGCCGTTCAGCTCGGCCTGCACGCCGGACACGGCCGCCTGATCGGCGGGCGGGGACGCGTGCG
>NZ_JAVRHI010000077.1:0-30663 GCF_034105845.1 Streptomyces sp. CRN 30
AGGAACTGCTGCTGGCGTCCGCGCTGCGCCCGCGCGGCGAACTCGCCCTCCTCGGCCTCGGCGGCGAGGTGACGTTCGACGTGCCGGTCCTGCTCGCCAAGGGCGTCCGCGTCCACGGCGTGATCGAGGGGGACTCCGACCCGGGCCGCTTCGTCCCCGAGCTGATCGGCCTGCACAGGCGTGGCCTCTTCCCGCTCGACCGGCTGGTCACCACGTTCCCGTTCGAGGACATCGGTGCGGCCGTGGCCGCCATGGCGGACGGCAGCGTGGTCAAGCCGGTGCTCACCTTCGCCTGACCTGTCGCCACAGGGCGTGTGGTTGACTGATCGTCATGGCTGCCGCCTCCCCCTCCGCCCGTCCGGCCGCGACCGCCGGTCCCACCCCCACCGCGGCCACTCGGCCCCGCAACCGCAAGCAGCTCATCGTCGACGCGGCCGGGCGGGTCTTCAGCGAGCGCGGCTACCACAAGGCCTCCATGGAGGAGGTCGCCGCCGGCGTGGGGATCACCGCGGCCGCTCTGTACCGGCACTTCCCGAACAAGTACGCGCTGTTCGCCGCGTGCGCCCATGTCATGGTGGACCGGCTGGTGACCGCGCTCGACGAGGTGCCGTCCGGGGCGCCCCTGACGGACGTGCTCGCCTCCGTCACCGGGGTCACCGTCGCCCACCGCGCGTCGGGCGGCGTGTACCGGTGGGAGGCCCGGTACCTGGACCGCGAGGACCGCCGGGCCCTCGCCGCGAAGTTCGGCCGCCTGGCGGAGCGGGTCGACGAGGCGGTGCAGCGCGAGCACCCCCTGCCCGACGAGCGCCTGCGGGCGACGGCGGCCCTCGGTGCGATCGGGTCCGTGACGATGCACCGCACCTCCCTCGCGCGGCGCCGGGCCGAGGAACTGCTGCTGGCGTCCGCGCTGCGCGTGGCCACGACCGATCCGGCGGCGGACCGGCCGGGTGCGCGCCCCGTCGAGCTGCCCGCCCGGCCGGTGCCGCGTACGCGGCGCGAGGAGATCCTCGCGGCGGCCGTCCCGCTGTTCGCCCGGGACGGGTTCGCCAGCGTCACCAACGGACAGATCGCGGAGGCGGTGGGGCTGGCCCCGTCCGCGCTCTACCGTCACTACCCCGGCAAGGTCGACATCCTGGCGGCGGCCTGCCTCCAGGCGGCGGGACTGCTGGCCCAGGGCGTGGAGCGGAGTCTGCGGGAGGTGACCGGCCCGCACGACGCGGTCGTCGCGCTGGCGGCGACGTACGTGGCCTACAGCTTCGAGTACACCGACCTCAACAGCGTCGCCGAGGCCGAGCTCGCCGGCCTGCCGGACGGCCTGCGGCGGCCCCTGGTCCTCGCCCAGCGCAAGCACATCGCCGTCTGGGAGCGACAGTTGAGGCTGGTCCGTCCGGAGCTGGACCCGCGCCAGGCCCGGTTGCTGGTGCACGCGGGGTTCGGCGTGGTGGTCGAGGCGGGGCGCAGACTGCGCTGGCGGGACGGCGCCGGCCGCCGTGAGGCCGTGACCGCCCTGGTCGTGGGTGCTCTGGGTCTCTGACCGACTGCCGTACGGCTTCCGCCCGACGGCTCAGCCCGGCCTGTTCCCGGTGGGGATGGTGATGGGCGTGGTGGTCCCGGACGAGCCCTTGTTGAGGAACAGCATGGCCAGGGCGCGCACGAACTGGTCGAACATGTAGAAGGTGCCCGGCATGACGGGTGACAGTCCCTCACGGAACAGGATGAACGCCGGCCATGCGGTGCGGACCAGGGCCGCTGCCGCGTAGTCGCGTCTCAGTCCCAGCCAGTCGCCGACCTCGTCGCTGAGGACGTAGCGCACGAACTCGTTGAGGAAGCCGCGCGTGACGCCGAGGTCGATCTGGGCGGTCAGGCCGAGCAGTTCCTCGGCCAGCGCGATGCCCTCGGTGGAGGGGTTGAGGACAGGGGTGAGCAGCTGCGCCGACTGCTGCTCGGCGGCCGCCCAGGTCCGGGGGATGTGCTCGTACGGCACACCGAGCAGGTGGACGGCGACCTGCCACGAGTGCAGGAACGCCTCCTGGTCCGCGGCCGGGTACGGGATCCTCCAGTCGAGCAGCTTCCGGTGCACGTAGGTGCCCAGGCTGTGGAAGGTGACCAGGATGTCGGCGGCGCTGATCGGGATCGTCTCGTCGGCGGCCGCCCGCCAGTGCGGCGACTGCGGCAGCAGGTGGCGCACCGCGGCGTGCACCACGCGCGTCTTGTTGGCGGTGACGACGAACTGCCCCGTCGGCTCGAAGGCTCCCCGCTCGGACAGGTCGTAGCCGAAGGTGAACGTCTTGGCCGCGCGGTCCTGCATGTCGGCGCCGCCCGCGGACCAGTAGACGCTCTTGGCCTCGCGCGGGATGACGGTGCTCATGATGCCGCTGCCGAGTCCGTACAGCATGAAGAGGTACGTGTCCCTGCGCCGGTTGAAGTCGGCCGCGCGGGCCAGCTTGGCGGGGTCGGCCCAGGAGGGCAGCCGGTTGACCTGCCGCAGGTACGCGGTGAACTCGGCCGGCAGGCCGCCGGGCAGCGGGTCGTTGTTGTTCACCCACGACGCCCACGCGGTGTTGATCGCCGGTACGTGTCCGTTCTCGAGCATCGAGGCCATCAGCGGGTCCGCCGCGTCGTCCCAGATCCACTCCGGACCGGTACCCGCGGCGGCTCCGGTCACCGGGCCCGCCGACGCCCACGCCTGAACGGGGTGCGCCACGCCCACGAGGCCGAGCGCGACACCTAATGACAGGGCCTTCCGCCTGCTGGGGTTCTCCATTGCCTTACCTGCTTCCCTGATGGGCCAGATGCTTACAGGTGCTGTCGCAGATGTGCCGGATGCGCGACCGGTGGGTGCCGGAGCTCGCCGCGCTGATGTGATTTTCGATTAACATAGCGAGGCGCGTCACGGTCGGCAATGGTGGTGACCGAGTGCTCGTCGCGAATGTCGGTACAGGGGTTGCCGGCTCCCTTCCGAGCCGGGCGCGGCCGGGATGCGGTGAAGACCGTCAGAGCGACGAGGCCGGCAGCGCGCGGTACAGCTCCGCGAGTCGCGTCACCGCCGGGTGGGACGCGGGGAACTCGTGGTCGTCGATGGCGGTGATGGCGCGGACGCCGACGGTGGCGTGGGTGGCGAACGCGGCCTCGTGGTCACCGAGCGCGGAGAGCTCGACCAGGTCGGTGGGGTCTCCCCCGGCGCGGCGCAGCAGCTGCCGGGTGGTACCGGCGAGCACCTCGCCGCCGGGCCAGACCACCCGGCCGTCGCGCACCAGGCCGATGTTCCAGGTGCCGCCCTCCAGGATGTCGCCGTCGGGGCCGGTGAACAGCACGTCGTCGTAGCCGTCCTGCTGGGCCCGGCGGCGGAGCCGGAGGGTGGGGAAGAGGCCGACCGACTTCACCTCGGGCTGGTCGCGCCGGTGGACGGCGGTGCGCACGCGGAGCGGGGCGGGGTCGTCGGCCGGGGCGGGGCGGGCGGTCACCAGGATGCGCGGCCGGGCCTGCGCGGCGATGGTGGCCAGGTTCAGCTCGGGGTCGAACACGGTGACGCGGATGACGCGGCGGCCCTGCCGGGGTGCGGCGCGCCGGGCCAGGGCCCGCACCCGGTCGGGGTCGAGCGCCGTGTCGAAGAGGATGCGGCAGTCGCGGATCAGGCGTTCCAGGTGGAGGTCGAGTCCGCGGACCCGGCCGTCCTCGACGAGGAAGGTGGTGAAGTGGCCGTAGTTGGTCAGGGCCAGGGCGGTCAGGTCGTCGGGTGCGGCGGGTTCGCCGTCGATCTCGATCATGGCGTCGGCCTGTCGGGGTGGAGGGGTGCGACGTCGGTACGGCGGGACGGGGTGCGTCTCACTTGATGAAGCCTTCCACGACCTTCGGCGGCCAGGTGCCGACCTTCAGGACGCCCATGGAGTAGGTGCGGGAGACCAGGGCGGCACGGTTGGGAACCTTGAGCTTCCGGAGCAGTCCGGTGACGTGGTACTCCACGCCCTGCCGGCTGAGGTGCAGGCGGCCGGCGAGGGGGATGGTGGAGACGCCGGCGGCTATGCCCTCCAGGATGCGGGCCTCTATCTCGCTGAGCAGCTGCTTGCGCGGCGCCACGACCTCGGTGTCGCCGGCGGCGTCCGCGTCGGTGGGGGACATGACCACGAGGATCGCGGTGACGTCGGGGATGTGGCCGCCGCGGACGGCCATGGCGCTGAGCGGGAGGGTGGCGGTGGCGTGGTCCCCGCCGACCGCGATGATCTCGGTGGCGAAGCGGTGCCGCTTGCCCTCCAGCATGCGCGAGAACTGCTGCATCAGGGGCTGTCGGACGCTGGGGTGCACCACGTCGCAGAAGTGCCGACCGCACAGATCGGTGGTGGGGCCACCGAAACGGCGGTCGAACTCGTGGTTGACCTGCTGGATCGTGAGCGTCCGGTCGAGGAAGGCGACGTAGGCCCCGGCCTGTTCGAACCCATCGGTGACGTCGGCCCGGCCGGCGGCATGGGCGCGATCCATGAGCGTCGTGTGGGTGGTGAGCGTCATGGCACCTAACCCTTCTATTTGCGCTTTACGCGTGTGGGGGCAGCACGGACCGAAGGCGGGGGAAGCAGGGTCCGTGCTTTTCATTGCCGAAAAGGAGCAACGGAAAGGAAGTTGATTGGGATATTACGAAGGCGGGTAACCACGGTCAACGTGAAACCGCCCTGACCAGCCAATACTGCGGTCTTCCCTTCGGTGGGTACGGACCCGCACCGAAGAGGTTCGGTCGGTGGGGTTCGGTCCCCCGACCCGGGGGTTCGGGGCGGCCGAACCCCGTACGGCAGACGTCGGCGACACCTCCGTCACCGTCCCTGAGCAAGACTCAGCTATTACCGGCACCATCGCGCACGCGCGAGCCCCCGGGAACTGCCCGACCACACCCCGGGCCGGGAAACGGAAACGCCCGGACACGCTCCCCATTGGTCGGGGACACGTGACCGGGCGTTTTCTTTTGCGTTACTTCCTCGCACCACTCCGCGGTATTACTCGGCGGATTGCCCATAAGGCCTACCGGACAACAGGGCGATCAGTTCCCTGCGACCGGATATGCCTAGTTTTCGGTAGGCATGGGTGAGGTGTTTCTCGATCGCCCGGGAGCTGACGCCGGACGACGCGGCGATCTCCTGGTTGGTCAGGCCCTCGCACGCCAGGTGCGCCACCCGCCGCTCGGTCGGGGTGAGCACGTCCTCCGGCACGACGGCGAGCACGGGCCGTTCCCCGATGCCGCGCAGCGCCCGTTCGGCGAGGCCCGGCACACCGCAGACGGTGGCGAGGGTGGCGGCCTCCCGGGCGAGGGCCTCGGCCTCGGCTCCGCCGCCGAGCTGCTCGGCGAGCGACAGCAGGGCGCGGGCGAGTTCGAGCTGGTGGGCGGAGCCGCGCAGCACGGCGACCGACTCACGCAGCAGTACGGTGCCCCGGCCGCCGTCCTCCAGCCGGCCCAGCAGCCGCAGCGACCGGCCCACTCCGACCGGTGCACCCCACTCCATTGCGCGTGTGTGCTCCTCCTCGGCCAGGGCGCGGGCGGTGAAGGTGTCGCCGAGCCGGCGGTAGACACCGACCGCCCAGGGGCGCCACGGGAACAGCACGGGGTTGTGCCAGCCGGCCGCGTCCAGCTGGCGGCCGCACGAGGTGAGCGAGTCGAGGGCGCCGGTGCGGTCCCCGGCGGAGAGCTCCCCGACGGCCTCCAGCATCCGGAGCATGCCCGTGTGGGGCAGCCCCTGGGGACGGATACGGCTCGCGCGGCGCACCACGCGCGCGGCGAGGGCCGGGTCTCGGGACTCCAGGGCGACCATGGCGTGCGTCACCACGGCGATCGCGCCCAGGGAGTGGTGGTCGGACTCCGTCATGCCGAGCGCCGTCTCGGACTGCTCCCTGGCCTGGGCGATCCGGCCGCGGCCCAGGTGGACGAGGGCCTGTTCGAGGTAGCTCAGCGCGTCGGCCGGCCGCCCGCCCCGCTCGTGGGCGCGGTGTTCGACGGCGAGCCAGGAGTCGACCGCCTCCATCGAGTCGGCGCCGATCATCGTGATGATCGCCAGGGGCAGCGTGGAGTGGACGCGCGCGCTGGTGGCGGGCTCCCGGTCGAAGACGCGCTCGGCGAGGCGCACCACCTCGGCCGCGGGCATCCGGCACCCGAGGGTGACGGCGCACAGCAGGGCGATGGTGAGTTCCCGCTCGGCGCTGGTGTCCACCGGCGGTTCGGGGCCGAGTTCCTTCAGCCGGTCGACGGCGGTGGCGAGTCCGAGGGGGTTCTCGTGCCCGCAGTGGCGCAGCCGGGCCTCCAGGCGCAGCGCGAGGTCGCGGTCGGTGCCGGTGAGCGCGGAGGCCGGGCCGAGCCCGTCGGCCGCCTGCCGCAGCAGTTCGACGGCGGTGGGCGGCGCGGGGCCGAGCGGGGTGGGCGCGATGCGCAGCGCGGCCACGGCCCGGTCCCGGGGTTCGGGCAGCAGCGCCATCGCCTGGGCGATGTGCCGCTCGCAGGCGAGCTGGTCGAAGTCCCGTTCGGCGGTGCCGAGCTCGACCAGCAGGCGGGCCCGGTCGACGCCCTCGTCCGGGCTGTCCAGGAGGGCGCGCTGGAGATAGCGGGCGGCGGTGTCGGGGGCGCCGCGGCGCAGCGCGGTGTCGGCCGCGGCGCGCAGCACGTCGACGGCCCACGGCTGGCGCCGGGTGACGACGGCCATGAGCTGGGCGGCGACCTGTTCGGCGGGGCTGCCGGCGGCGTACAGCAGGGCGGCGGCCTCGTCGTGCATCCGCTCCCGCTGCTCCATGGTGAGGATGGACTCGGCGGCGTCGCGGACGGAGCGGTGGACGAAGCGCGGTTCGTGCGGGGCGGTCAGCATGCCGAGGGCGGCGAGGGTGCGCAGGGCTCCGGAGTAGCCGATGGCGTCGAGGCCGGCCAGCCGGGTCAGGATCTCGGGTTCGCCCTGTTCGCCGAGGACGGCGATGGCTGCGGCCAGGTCGCGCACCGCCGCGGGCTGGGTGCGCAGGATGCTGGCCAGGCGCTCGCGCAGCTGGGACGGACGCATCCGGCGCACGGCGTCGGCGTGTCCGGCCAGTGGCCGCAGCCCGAGGACGCTGGTGGCGACCAGCAGTGAGGCCAGGAACAGCGGGTTGCCGACGGCGGCCTCGTGGCAGGACCGGACGAACGCGTCGTCGCCGGGCTCGCCGAAGCGTTCCCGCACCAGGGCGCGGGTGGCGTCGAGGCCGAGGGAGGAGGGGCGCAGTGTCTGGGTGGCGGCCTCCCGCACCTCCCGGACCAGGGTGTGCTGACTGCGCGGGTCCCCGTCGCGCAGGGCGCAGACGACGACGACCCGCAGCCCGCGCATGCGCTTGGCCAGTAAGGTCAGCCACCGCAGTGACGGCACGTCGGACCACTGCAGGTCGTCGATGAGGAGCAGCAGCCTGCCGTCGCTGCTGACGTTGGCCAGCAGCGACAGCAGTCCGTGCAGTACCGCTTCGGTGGTCGCGATGGCCTGGCCGGCACCGCCGGAGGCGACGTCGTCGGCCAGCACGTGCCGGGCGAGGGAGGCGTGCGCGTCCATCCACCGGTCGCGGACGTCGTCGGGCGAGTCGATCAGCAGGGTCTCGAAGAGCTGCCGTACGACGCCGAAGGCGAAGTCCTGTTCCATGGGCGCGGCGTTGGCCCGCAGGACCCGGATGTCCCCGTGCTCCTCGGCGCGCCTGGCCAGCCCGTGCAGCAGCGCGCTGCGGCCGATGCCGAGCGGTCCGGTGACCAGGACGAGGGAGGAACGCCCCTCGGCCGCGGCACCCAGGCTTGCGTCGACCAGGGCCATTTCGGTGTTGCGCTCCAGCAGCATGGGGTCAGCTGCCCTCCGTCCCTGGTGCCATCGCGCGCAGTTCTTCACGTCCGCGGATACGGAGCTTGCGGTAGACGCCGCTGAGCCGCATCTCCACGGCCCGGGTGCTCACGGAGAGGCTGGCGGCGATCTCCCGGTTGCCGAGACCGCGGGCGGCGAGGGCCGCGGTCTCACGCTCGACGGGACTCAGGCTGCGCCAGGCGGCGGCAGCGGGGGCCGGCTCCCGCACCGGCGGGGTGACGCCGGGGGGCCGGCTGCCGCGCGGTGCGGGGATGTCGGGGAGCGGGGTGAACGTCTCGGCGGCGGGCAGCGGCACGCCCGCGGAGCCGAGCGCGGCGAGGGACCTGCGGTGGCTCTCCTCGCGTTCGGCGGTGGCGAGTTCGAGGACGGCGTTGGTGTACGAGGTGCGCGCGGGCGAGTCGCTCAGGGTGACGACGGCCTCGCGCAGCAGCGGCAGCCGGTCGTCCCCGCTCACCTTGGCGAGACCGAGCTGGGCGCGGCCGAGGGCGCTGCGGGCGCCCCAGCCGCGGGCGAGCTCGACCTCCTCGCGGGCCAGGCCCTGGGCCTCCGCGACGCCACCGAGGGTGTGGGCGGCCTCGGCGGCGAGGGAACGCCAGGGCACCACGGCCGGATTGAAGGAGCCGTGCCGCTGCAGCCAGCGCCCGGCGTTGCGGAAGTACTCCCGGGCCCGGTGCAGGTCGTCCTCGGCGCGGGCCAGGAGGCCCCGGGCGAACAGCAGGTGCCCCCAGAAGGCGCTCTCCTCGGCGGCGGCCGGCAGGGGGCGGGCGGCCGTCTCGCGGGCCTGGGCGACGCGGCCGGTCTGCAGGTCGGCGATGATGCCGAGCGCGGCCCGGAACGGCAGGAACACCGGGTGCAGCCGGGCGGGCGGCAGCTCCGACTCGGCCGCGGCGAGGTCACGGGCGGCGGCGTCGGGGCGGCCGTGCCGGATGTGCAGCTCGGTCCGCACGGCCAGGATGTGGGCGACGGCGATGGCGCTGCGCTCCCGGTGGGCCTCGTCGAGCATCAGGCCGAGGTGGGTCTCGGCCTCGTCCCCGTCGTCGGTGAGGAAGAGGGCGCGGCAGGCCAGCAGCCGCGGCGTCACCAGCAGGGGGCGGCCGTCGGGGGGCGGCACGAACGCGGACCGGGCGAGGCCGCGGGCCAGTTCGGAGCGGACGCCCGCCGCGCCCAGCTCCCAGGCCCGCACCCCGGCGACGGCGGGGCTGGTGGAGTTCTCGGGCAGGGCGGGGACGGGGAGGATGTGCAGCTCGGTGTCGTCGTGCCGCAGGTACTGGGCGTTGCGCAGGAGGACGGTGAGTTCGTGGCGCTCGGCCTCGGCGGACGGCTCCGCCGCCCCGCCGGGGGCGGCGGGAGCCGCCCGCGCGTCACCGATGGCCTCGGCCAGGGCGTACCGGGCGGCGCGGGTGTCACCGCCGAGGAAGCACAGGTCGGTGGCGCGCGAACGCAGGCCGGAGGCGCCCGGGTCGCGGATCAGGTCGTTGAGGCGGCGCTCGGCGGCCGTGGGTGCGGTGACCATCTCCACGGAGGCCAGCTGGAACTGGATCCGGGCCCGGTCCTCCGCGTCCAGCGGTTCGTCGAGCGCCCGGGCGAGGTAGGCGACGGCGCGGTCGCGCCGGCCGCCGCGCAGCGCCGCGGTGAAGCCGCGGCGCAGGGTGTCGACGGCCCAGGGGGCGCCGACGGGGCGGGCCCGCAGCAGCAGGTCGGCGACGCCCTGGTCGTCGGCGGCGACGCGCTGGGCGAGTTCGGCGGCGCGGGCGTGCAGGTCGGCGCGGTCGGCCGCGGGCATGTCCTCCAGGATCCGGGCACGCACGACGGGGTCGTCGACGTGCGGGGCGCCGTCGCGGAGGGTGACGAGGCCGCTGGCCTCCAGGGCGGCCCGGAGCCGGGACTCGGGCACGGCGTGCGGGCCGGCGAGGGTGCAGGCCAGGTGGAAGGAGAGGAGGTCGCCGCAGACGGCGAGGGCGCGCAGGGCGTCGACGACGGCGGGTTCGCACACCGCGCCGAGCGCCCGTGCGGCGTGGTCGCCGATCACCTCGGCGGTGAGCGTACGCAGGTGCTCGACGTGGTCGAGCCGGGGGGCGTGCCCGTTCCGGGTGAACCGTTCCAGCACGTCGTGGACGACGGCCGGTATGCCGCCGGTGACCTCGGCGACGGCTTCGGCGAAGGCGGTCTCGCCGCCGGTGCCGCACACGGTGCGGACGGCGGCGGCCGTGCCGCCGGTGGTGAGGGGCGGCAGCGCGAGTTCGACGACGGTGGCGAGGCCGGTCAGCAGGGTGCCGGTCCCCCACTCGGGCCGGACGGCGGCCGTGCCGGTGCAGCCGGCGAGCAGGGCGAGCGGGGCCCTGGGCAGGCGGCGGACGAGCGCCTCCAGCCAGCGCAGCGAGGCGGGATCGAGCCACTGGGCGTCCTGCACGGCGATGAGGGTCGGCCGGTCGCGGACGGTGCCGAGCAGTGAGCTGAGGCCCGGCAGTCCGCCGGCCTGCTCCCGGGCGGCGTAGAGGCGCGCCGCCACGTCGCGGTCCTCCTCCATCAGCAGCTGGGCGACGACGCCGTAGCGCAGTTCGTGCTCGGCCGGGGTGGCACGGGCGGTCAGCACCCGCAGCCCCGACGCCCCGGCACGTTCGGCCGCCCAGTCGAGCAGGGCGTTCTGCCCGAGACCGGGTCCTCCCGTCACGGTGACCACAGCCGGGCGTCCGGACCGGAGCTCGCCGATGACCGCGGAGAGTACCGCCAGTTCGCGGTCGCGCTCCAGGAGCGGGAACTCGGTGGACGCCATGCGGTGATCATACAGTTGACCAGGGATACAACTACCCTATGTAACCCTTCGTGATGTTGGCCGGTTTCCGTACATCCGGTGGCCCGCGGGGGCGCCGGGCGGGGTGCGGGGCGGCGGGCCGCCCGTGCCCAGGAATCCGGCCAGCTCGGCGCGTGAGGTCAGTCCGAGCTTGCGGTAGACGCTCGTCAGGTGGAGTTCGACGGTGCGCACGGTGACGAACAGCGACTCCGCGACCTCCCGGTTGCCGGCACCGGAGGCGGCCAGGCCGGCCACGGTGCGCTCGGTGCCGGTCAGCATGTCCAGCGGGGACGCGGTGATCTCCCGCATCCGCCCGCCGGCCGCGACCAGTTCCTCCCGCGCCCTGCGGGCGAGCGCCACGGAGCCCGAGCGCCGGGCGAGCGCCACCGCTTCCCGCAGGTGGTCGCGGGCCTCCCGGACGGCACCCTGCGCCACCAGGGCCCGCCCCAGCAGCAGGGAGGCACGGGCCTGCTGGCCGCGGGCCGGTGACTTCCCCAGCAGCCGCAGCGCCTCGTACAGCGACTCGACCCCGGCGGGCCCCGGGGTGGCGGCGCCGTGGGCCAGGGCGGCGTAGCCCAGGGCGCGCGGGGTGCCCCAGCGCTCCGCGAGCCGGGTGCCGTGCTCGACGGCCTCGCGGGCCTCCGCCGTGCGCCCCAGTTCACCCAGCAGACAGGCAGTCTCCAGCCACCAGGGCGCGAAGACCGGATTGGCCATGCCGACCGACTCCAGGGAGGCCCCGCAGGCGCGGAAGACCTCCAGGGCTCCCTCCCGGTCGCCGAGCCCCAGGCGGATCCGGCCCCGCGCCATCAGGTACCAGTGGTACTCCCAGCCGAAGCGCTCCAGGTGCGGACGTGCGAGCGAGTCGAGGACCTCCTCGGCGCGCGCCGCCTCGCCGCGCGCGGTGAGGGCCATCGCGTACGCGGTGTGCGCCATGGTGGTGCTCTCCGCCCAGCGTTCCTGACCGCTGATCTCCAGGGCCGTCTGCGCGTCCGCGAGGGCGTCCGTGACCGCGCCGTCCTCCAGGCCGAACAGCGCCCGGGTGGACAGGGCGAGGACGTACGTCCAGACCGCGGCGGTGTCGCGGCTGCCGCGCAGCACCGTCTCCAGCGCCTCCCGGGACGCCTCGGTCTCGTCGGCCAGGGCGAGGGCGAGCGAGGCGGGGACCAGTGACCAGGCGCCCAGCGGCACACCCGGTGCGCGCAGTGCGCGACGCGCCTGGCGCACGGTGTCCTCGGCGGAGCGGCCTCCTACCGCGCTGAGCACGCTGAGCATCGCGAGCTGCTGCCGCTGGGCGGGGGTGTCGCCGGGCGGCGGGGTGAGCCGTTCGGCCCGGCGCACGGTCCCGGGCAGGGTGGACTTCTCGTCGGCGCCGACGATCAGCAGCGCCGACTCGGCGAGGGTGCGCAGTTCCTGGTCGTCCGGTGCCGGGTCCGGGCCCAGCTCGGCGTCGAGGGCGTCGAGGGCCTCGGTGAGAACGCGGGTGCCCTCCGGTGACTGCTGCACGCTGAGGCAGGTGAGGGCGTACTTGACGGCGACGCCGGCGCGGGCGCGCACGTCGGTGGTCAGGTCGTGCGCCCGCCGCAGCAGGTCGACCGAGCGCGCCGGGTCGGACTCCGCCAGGGCCCGCCCGAGCCGGGTGAGGAGGTCGGGGTCGTCCGGTCCGGCCTCCCGTACCCGCTCCAGGTAGCGGGCCGCGGCCTCGGGGGCGCCCCGCTGCTCGGCCTGTTCGGCGGCGGCCCGCAGGACGGAGGTGGTCCAGGCGTCGTCGGTGCCGGACAGCAGCAGGTGCGCGGCGATCTGTTCCGGTGCGCGGCCGATGTCGCTGAGCAGCCGTGCGGCCCGCAGGCGCAGGGCGGCCGCGCCGTCGGCGTCGAGCGTGTCCAGGACCGCGGCGCGCACCAGGTCGTGGTCGAGTTCCCGGCGCCCGGGCCGCACCAGCCCCGCGTGGCGGAGGATCTCCACCGCCTCCTCGACGTGCACGACGGACAGACCGGCGAGGGTGGCGAGGTAGGAGGTGTCCTCCTCGCCGAGCACGGCCAGGGCGCGGGCGACGTCGAGGACCCAGCCCGGCTGGTGCTCCACCACCGCGCGCACGGACTCGGCCACGACCCGGCCGCCGACCTCGGCGATCCGCCGGGCCCCGGCGCCGTCCGGTCCCAGGCCCACGGTGCGCAGGTCGTGCAGGAGCCGGACGACCTGCAGCGGGCTGCCGCCGGAGACGGTGACGAGGCGGCCGACGAACGACGGCTCGGGCCGCTGCGCGGGGAAGGCCCGCGCGGTCAGCTCCGCCACCTGAGCGGTGTCGAGCGGGCCGGGCCGCAGTGTCGCCGGCAGATGGTGGGCGATGAGGTCGGCGAGGGCGTCCGGCGCCGAGAGGCCGGCCTCGGTGCGGTGCGCGGCGACCACCAGCAGCGGCAGGCCGTCGGCGCGCCGCAGCAGGAAGTCGAGCCAGCGCAGGGTGCGCTCGTCGCACTGGTGGGCGTCGTCGAGGACGAGCACCAGCGGCTTGTCGGCCATGAGGTTCACGGCCAGCCAGTACAGGCCGTGCAGCACCGGGAAGGTACCGCCGGGCGCGTCCTCGAGGTCGCCGGGGTCGGGGGCGAGGGCCGGCAGGGCGCGCCGGGCGCCGCCGTCCAGGAGCGGGGAGGTGCGGTTCTTGCGGCGGGTCAGGCCGAGCGGGCCGAACAGGGCGCGTACGCCGCTGTAGCCGGTGCTGCCGTCCTCGGCCCGGCAGGCGCCGTGCAGCACGGTCATGCCGGCGAAGGGGCCGTCGTCGGCGAGGGCGGTGTCCAGCAGGGCGGTCTTGCCCGCCCCGGCCGGGCCGTCCACCAGCACCAGGCGCGAGCGTCCGGCCCGGGCGGCCTCGGCGTGTCGGGCGAGGGCGTCGAGGTGCGCGGCCCGGCCGACCAGCGGCAGTGCGGAGATCGCGGCGCGGGCCCGGTTGCTCACTTGCTCTCCTCGGGTCGTACAGGGCGGGCGCGGCGGCCCGGTGGGGGGAGCGCCGGCCGCCGCGGACCATGCGTCCGGTGCCGGTCGCCGACGGAGCACGGATGCCCGCCGCGAGCCCATCTACGCACAGCGATTTCCTCGCAGTCACCCTGCGGCCGAGGAGTCTAAGGATTTCCCCGGTAGCCGCCGTGAGATCAAGGTGGCGTGCGGTCGGTGCCCGTCCGTGTCCGGTCCGGCCGGCCGTGCGCCGCACCCCTGACGGCACCCGTGCCCTGCCGACCGGCGGAACGCGGCGGCCGACCGCAGTCACTTCGTGAAAGGGCCTCCATGGACTCCGCCGCCCGGCCGATCCTCTTCGTCAGCCTCCCCGAGAGCGGGCTGCTCAACCCGTTGCTGGTGCTGGCCGGGGAGCTGGCCCGGCGCGGGGTGCCGGATCTGTGGTTCGCCACCGACGAGCACCGGCGTGCGGAGGTGGAGGCGCTCTCGGACGCCTCGCCGGTGTCGTTCGCCTCGCTGGGCGAGGTGATCTCCGAGCTGTCCGCGGTGACGTGGGGGGACGACGTGTACCGCGAGGTCACCCAGTCGTCCCGGTTCAAGGCGCACCGGGCGGTGATCCGGCAGTCGTACAAGCCGGCGCTGCAGGCCCGCAAGTACCGGGCGCTGGAGAGGATCGTCGACGAGGTGCGGCCGGCCCTGCTGGTCGTCGACTGCGTGGCCGGCTTCGCGGTCGACCTGGCGCTGACCCGGAACATCCCGTACGTGCTCAACGTGCCGTTCGTCGCCAGCAACGTGCTGACCTCGCACAACCCCTTCGGCCCGTCGTACACCCCGAAGAACTTCCCGGTCCCCAACTCCGGTCTGCCGCTCGCCATGTCCGGTCGGCAGAAGCTGGCCAACACCCTGTTCAAGTGGCGCACGCTGGGCATGTTCATGAACCCGGGGATGGGCAGGGTGCTGCGGGAGGACGCGGCCATCCGCAAGGAGCTGGGCATCACCCCGCCCAACGCGATGACCCGGGTGGACCGGGCCGCCGCCGTGCTGTGCGCCTCCGTCGCGGAGCTGGACTACCCCTTCGACGTGCCCGACAAGGTGCACCTGGTGGGTGCCGTGCTGCCGCCGCTGCCGGAGGCCCCGGACGACGACGAGGTGTCCTCGTGGTTGGACGGGCAGTCCTCGGTGGTCTACATGGGCTTCGGCACCATCACCCGGCTGACCCGCGAGGAGGTCGGCGCGCTGGTGGAGGTGGCCCGGCGGATGGCGGACACGCACCAGTTCCTGTGGAAGCTGCCGAAGGAGCAGCAGCACCTGCTGCCCGCCGCCGGGGAACTCCCCGCCAACCTGCGGGTGGAGAGCTGGGTGCCCTCGCAGCTGGACGTGCTGGCCCACCCGAACGTGTCGGCGTTCTTCTCGCACGGCGGCGGCAACGCCTATCACGAGGGAGTGTACTTCGGGGTGCCGCAGGTGGTGCGGCCGCTGTGGGTGGACTGCTTCGACCAGGCGGTACGCGGCCAGGACCTCGGCGTCAGCCTCACCCTGGACAGGCCGCACACCGTCGACCCCGACGACGTGGTCGACAAGCTGACCCGGGTGACCACCGACCCGTCCTTCCGTGCGCGGGCCGAGCGGCTCGGCGCCCTCCAGCAGGCGGCCGGCGGCCGGAAGACCGCCGCCGACCTCGTGCTCGACCGGCTCACCACGGCGTGACCCGTACCGATTCCAGCGACCGCAGCGAGGACCCGATGCCCTTCACCCACCCCGTCTCCAAGCCCTGGCTGGAGGGCCGGGAACTGGAGTACGTCACCGACGCCGTCTCCGGCGGCTGGATCTCCTCCCAGGGACCGTACGTGCAGCGGTTCGAGGAGGCCTTCGCCGCGTGGAACGGCGTGGCGCACGGTGTCGCCTGTTCCTCCGGCACCGCCGCCCTCACCCTGGCGCTGCGCGCCCTGAACATCGGCCCGGGCGACGAGGTCGTCGTGCCGGAGTTCACCATGGTGGCCTCCGCGTGGGCCGTCACCTACACCGGCGCCACGCCGGTCTTCGTGGACTGCGGCGACGACCTGAACATCGACGTCACCCGCATCGAGGAGAAGATCACCCCGCGCACCCGGGCGATCATGCCGGTGCACGTCTACGGGCGGCGCTGCGACATGGACGCGGTGATGGACCTCGCCCACCAGTACAACCTGCGGGTGGTGGAGGACTCGGCGGAGGCGCACGGGGTGCGCCCGGTGGGTGACATCGCCTGCTTCTCGCTCTTCGCCAACAAGATCATCACGTCCGGCGAGGGCGGCATCTGCCTCACCGAGGACCCGCGGCTCGCCGAGCAGCTGGCCCACCTGCGGGCGATGGCCTTCACCCGCGACCACAGCTTCCTGCACAAGAAGCTGGCCTACAACTACCGCATGACGGCCATGCAGGCCGCCGTGGCGCTGGGCCAGACGGAGCGCCTGGACGACATCCTCGCCGCCCGCCGGGAGATCGAGGCCCGCTACGACGCCGGGCTCAAGGACATCCCCGGCATCACCCTGATGCCGGCCCGCGACGTGCTGTGGATGTACGACCTGCGCGCCGAACGCCGCGAGGAGCTGCGCGCCCACCTCGACGCGCGCGGTATCGAGACCCGGCTGTTCTTCAAGCCGATGAGCCGGCAGCCCGGCTACCACGACCCGGTGTGGCCGACCCTCAACGCCCACCGGTTCAGCGAGGACGGCCTCTACCTGCCCACCCACACCGGGCTGACCGCCGCCGACCAGGAGTACATCACCGGCGCCGTCCGGGAGTTCTACACCACGGGCTGACTTCGCCCGCCGACCGCAGGAAAAGGAAACGAGGAGCGGACATGACGACCAGCCCCGGCCCCACGGTGGTCGACTTCCCCTTTCGCACGCCGGAGGAGCCGCTGCCGCTGTCCCAGTACGCCGGGCACCGGCAGCAGTCCGGCCTGGTGCAGACCCACCTGCCGAACGGCGTGCCGGTCTGGCTGGTCACCCGGCACGAGGACGTGCGCGCGGTGCTCACCCACCCGCAGATCAGCGCCAACCCCGAGAACGAGGGCTTCCCCAACGTCGGCGAGACGATGGGCGTGCCCAAGCAGGACCAGATCCCCGGCTGGTTCGTCGGCCTGGACTCCCCCGAGCACGACCGGTTCCGCAAGGTGCTGATCCCGGAGTTCACCGTGCGCCGCATCCGCGAGCTGCGGCCGGCCATCGAGCGGACCGTGGACGAGCGCATCGACGCCATGCTGGCCGGCGGCAACACCGCGGACCTCGTCAACGACTTCGCGCTGCCGGTGCCGTCCCTGGTCATCTCCTCGCTGCTCGGCGTGCCCGCCGCGGACCGCGACTTCTTCGAGTCCCGCACCCGCACCCTGGTCGCCATCCGCACCTCCACCGACGAGCAGCGCGCCACCGCCACCCGGGAGCTGCTGCGCTACATCAACCGGCTGATCGTCATCAAGGACAAGTGGCGCGGCGAGGACCTGATCAGCCGGCTGCTGTCGACGGGTCAGCTGACCCACGAGGAGCTCTCCGGTGTCCTGCTGCTCCTGCTGATCGCGGGCCACGAGACCACCGCCAACAACATCGGGCTCGGCGTGGTCACCCTGCTGTCCCACCCGGAGTGGATCGGCAACGACCGGCTCGTGGAGGAGCTGCTGCGGCTGCACTCGGTGGCCGACATGGTGGCGCTGCGGGTCGCCGTGGAGGACGTGGAGATCGCGGGCCAGCTCATCCGCAAGGGCGAGGGCATCGTCCCGCTGCTGGCCTCCGCCAACCACGACACCGAGGCGTTCGCGTGCCCGCACGCCTTCAACCCGGAGCGCACCGAGCGCCGGCACGTGGCCTTCGGCTACGGCATCCACCAGTGCCTGGGGCAGAACCTGGTCCGGGTCGAGATGGAGGTCGCGTACCGCAAGCTCTTCGAACGCATCCCCACCCTGGCGCTGGACGTCCCCAAGGACCAGCTGGCCTACAAGTACGACGGAATCCTGTTCGGCCTGCACGAGCTGCCGGTGCGCTGGTAGCCGCCCACCCCTGATCCCACCGAGGAGCCCATCATCATGCGTGTCACCGTCGACAGCGAGCGGTGCGTCGGAGCGGGCCAGTGCGCGCTCAACGCGCCGGACGTCTTCGACCAGGACGACGCCGGTGTCGTCGTCCTGCTGCGGAAGGAGCCCGGCGAGCAGGACCGGGAAGCGGTCCGCGCGGCGGGCGACCTGTGCCCGTCGGGCTCGGTCACCGTGCACGAGGACTGAGCCGGAGACCGGCCCACGGGAGCCGCCGCCCGCACCCGGCGGCTCCGCCCCGCCGGCGCGGCACCGCCCGGCGCCGGAGTACCGAACCATCGAAGGGACACCCACCATGACCACCACCGCCGACACCTCGGCCCTGTGGCTGCGCCGCTACCACCCGGCCGACGCCGCCGCGGTACGGCTGGTCTGCTTCCCGCACGCCGGCGGCTCCGCCAGCTTCTACCACCCGGTGTCGGTCCGGTTCGCCCCGGCCGCCGAGGTGATCTCGCTGCAGTACCCCGGGCGCCAGGACCGGCGCAAGGAGCCCTGCGTGGGAGACCTCGGCACGCTGGCGGACCTGATCACCGAGCAGCTGCTGGCGCTGGACGACCGCCCGACGGTGTTCTTCGGGCACAGCATGGGCGCCGCGCTGGCCTTCGAGACCGCGTGGCGGCTGGAGCAGCGGGGCCGCGGTCCGCGCACCGTGCTCGCCTCCGGCCGGCGGGCCCCGTCCACCACCCGCGCCGAAGAGGTGCACCTGCGGGACGACGACGGCATCGTCGCCGAGATGAAGCGGCTCAACGGCACCGCCGCGGGCGTCCTGGGCGACGAGGAGATCCTGCGCATGGCGCTGCCCGCGCTGCGCGGCGACTACCGTGCCATCGAGACGTACACCTGCCCCGCGGACCGGCGGGTGAGCTGCGGCATCACCGTCCTCACCGGCGAGGACGACCCGCTGACCACCGTGGCGGAGGCCGAGCGCTGGCAGGACCACACCACGGGGCCGTTCCGGCTCCGGGTGTTCGGCGGCGGCCACTTCTTCCTCACCCAGCACCTGGAGGCGGTCAACGGCGAGATCGCCCGCGCCCTCACCCCGGAGTCGGCCACCGCGGCTCCCTGAGAGGGAGGAAGCATCCAGCACGGGCGGGCGGCCGAGCCGTCCGCCCGGCAGGCGCTGGAGCCGTGACCGACGCACGCCCGCCGACACCGTGTGCCCGCACGCGCCACGACCGTGGTCGGCACACCACCGGAGAGCCCGCACCCGGCCGGACGGCGATCCCGTCCGTGGCCCCCCACGTCACTTTCCGCTCACGCGCCTGAGGGACAAGGACACCATGCGCACACTGCTCGTCGACAACTACGACTCGTTCACCTACAACCTGTTCCACTACCTGTCCCGGGTCAACGGGCGGGAGCCGGAGGTCATCCGCAACGACGACCCGGCCTGGCGCCCCGGACTGCTCGACTCCTTCGACAACGTGGTGCTCTCCCCCGGGCCGGGCACCCCGCACCGCCCCGCCGACTTCGGGCTGTGCGCCGGCATCGCCGAGGAGGGCCGGCTGCCGGTGCTCGGCGTGTGCCTGGGCCACCAGGGCATGGCGCTCGCCCACGGGGCCCGGGTCGGCCGCGCCCCCGAGCCGCGCCACGGCCGGCCCTCGGCCGTCCGGCACGACGGCACCGGCCTGTTCGAGGGCCTGCCCGACCCGCTGGAGGTGGTGCGCTACCACTCGCTGGCCGTGACCGACCTGCCCCCGGAGCTGGAGGCCACCGCCTGGTCCACGGACGGGGTGCTGATGGCGCTGCGCCACCGCACGCTGCCGCTGTGGGGCGTGCAGTTCCACCCCGAGTCGATCGGCACGCAGGAGGGCCACCGGCTCCTTGACAACTTCCGCCGCCTGACCGAGCGGCACGGCCGCGCCCCGCGCTCCACCGCCCCCGGCGCGCCCGCGCCCGCCCGTACGCCCGCTCCCGCGGCGGCCGAGGGGACCGGCCGCGCGGTGCGGCGGCTGCGGGTGCTCGCCGAGGAGCTGCCCGCCCGCTGGGACACCGAGGTCGCCTTCGACACGCTCTTCCGCACCGGCGAGCACCCGTTCTGGCTGGACAGCAGCCGTCCCGGCGGCCGGCTCGGACAGCTCTCCGTCATGGGTGACGCCTCCGGCCCGCTCGCCCGGATCGCCAAGGCCGACGTGCACGCCGGCACCGTCACGGTCACCGCGGGCGGCGCCACCACCACCGTCGAGAGCCCGTTCCTCGCCTGGCTGGAGGAGGACCTGGCGGGGCTGCGCACCGACGTGCCCGAGCTGCCCTTCGAGTTCGCCCTCGGCTGGGTGGGCTGCCTCAGCTACGAACTCAAGGCCGAGTGCGACGGCGACGCCGCGCACCGCTCCCCCGACCCCGACGCCGTGACCGTCTTCGCCGACCGGGCGCTGGTCGTGGACCACCGCACCGGCACCGGCCACCTGCTGGCGCTGGCCGAGGACGGTGACGAGTCCGCCGCGCGCGCCTGGCTCGCCGCCGCCGCCTCCGCCCTGGAGGGCATCACCGGGCGGGAGCCGGAGCCGTGCGCCGAGTCGCCGGCGGGGTACACCGGCCCCGTGGAACTCCGCCACGACCGGGACGCCTACCTCAAGCTGATCGACGCCTGCCAGCAGGAGATAGCCGCCGGCGAGACGTACGAGGTGTGCCTGACCAACATGGCGGAGGCCGACACCGACCTCGACCCGTGGACCGCCTACCGGTCGCTGCGCCGGCTGAGCGCCGCGCCGTTCGCCGCGTTCCTGCACTTCGGCCCGATGGCGGTGCTCAGCACCTCCCCGGAGCGGTTCCTGCGCATCGACCGGCACGGCGTCATGGAGTCCAAGCCCATCAAGGGCACCCGGCCGCGCGGCGCCACCGCCGCGGAGGACGACGCGCTCGTCGCGGACCTGGCGGGCTCCGAGAAGGACCGCGCCGAGAACCTGATGATCGTCGACCTGGTCCGGCACGACCTGGGCCGGTGCGCCGAGGTCGGCTCGGTCGTAGCCGATCCGGTGTTCCAGGTGGAGACGTACGCCACCGTGCACCAGCTGGTCAGCACGGTACGGGCGCGGCTGCGGCCGGACAGCAGCCCGGTGGCCGCGGTGCGCGCCGCCTTCCCCGGCGGGTCGATGACCGGCGCCCCGAAGATCCGTACGATGCAGATCATCGACCGTCTGGAGGGCGGGCCGCGCGGCGTCTACTCGGGCGCCATCGGCTACTTCTCGCTGACCGGCGCGGTCGACCTGTCCATCGTCATCCGTACGGTCGTCCTCAGCGGCGGACGGCTGCGCTACGGCGTCGGCGGCGCCGTCATCGCGCTCTCCGACCCGGGCGCCGAGTACGAGGAGACGGCCGTCAAGGCGACGCCGCTGCTGCGGCTGCTCGGCACCGCGTTCCCCGGCCGCGAGGCGCCCCGGGAGGATCCGGCCGCCGCCGGGGGCGACGACCCGGCCGCCGCCGGGGAGATGGCCCTGGCACGGTGACCGCCCCGGGGGCCGCACCGCCCGTACGGGACCGGTCGCACGCCCTCCCCGGTCAAAACCCGGGCCGCGCGATCTCTAGGGAAAACCCGGGCCGCGCGGCAACAGCCTGAGAACCGTATCCCCACGGCGGCGACGCCCGACATCCCGGGAGTGATGGTGCCCGTCCACGCACACGACTACATGACCGATCCACCCGCCGCGACGGGCCGGGGCCTGGACGGGCTGACCCTGCCGCGGGTGTTCGCCGAGGCCGTCCGCCGCGGGGGTGACGCCGTCGCCCTCGTCGACGGGGAGCGCACCCGCACCTGGACCGCCTGGCGGGCCGAGGTGGACGCGCTGGCGCGCGGCCTCCAGGAGGCCGGGGCCGGCCCCGGCGACGTGGTGGCCCTGCACCTGCCCAACTGCTGGGAGTACCTGACGCTGCACCTGGCGGCCGCCTCGATCGGGGCGGTCACCCTGCCCGTGCACCAGGGCAACGCGGGCCCGGACGTCCGCGCCCTGCTGGAGCGGGTGGAACCGGCGGTCGTCGCACTGCCGCCGCGCACCCAGGACGGCCCGCTGGCCGGGGCGGTGCTGCGGGCCGCCCTGCCCTCGCTGCGCGCCGTCCTGGTCACCGGCCGGGAGGCCGCACCCGGCACACGGACCGTGACCGGGCTGCTGGAGGAGTGGCACGGGCAGCGGCCGCACCCCGTCGAGGTGCGGCCCGAGTCGCCGTTCCTGCTGCTGCCGTCCTCGGGCACCACCTCGGCGCGGCCCAAGATCTGCCTGCACTCCCACGACGGCCTGCTCACCAACGCCCGGGCCGCGACGGAGGACTCCGCCGGCGCCTTCGGCGGAACCCTGCTGACCGCCTGCCCGCTGACGCACTGCTTCGGGCTCCAGTCCTCGTACGCGGCGCTGTTCCGGGCCGGACGGCAGGTGCTGCTGGCCAAGTGGGACGTCGACCGGTTCCTGGAGCTGGCCCGGGGTGCCGGGCCGACCGCGGTGGTCGCGGTACCCGCGCAGCTGCACGACGTCGTCACCCGGCTCCGGGGCGCGAACGGGGCGACGGACGGGGCGCCGACGGACGGGGCGACGGACGGGCCCGGCTTCGCGCCCGAGCGGGTCCTGACCGCGGGGGCCGCCCTGCCGCCGGCGCTGGTGCGCGACGTGCGCACCGTCCTGGACACCACGCTGGTGGTGGTGTGGGGCATGTCGGAGGCCAACAACGGCACCAGCAGCCTGGCCGCCGACCCCCCGGAGGTGGTCTCCCGCAGCGTGGGCCGGCCCACCCGCGACGCCGAGCTGCGCGTCCTCGACGAGGACGGCCGCATCTGCCCGCCCGGCGAACCGGGCGAGCTGTACTACCGCAGCCCCAGCATGTTCCGCGGCTACTACGGGGAGCCGGAACTGACCCGGTCGGTGATCACGCCGGACGGCTGGCTGCGCACCGGCGACCTGGCCTCCATCGGCACGGACGGCCTCGTCGTCTTCCACGGCCGGTCCGCCGAGCTGATCAACGTGGGTGGCCGCAAGTTCAACGCGGTCGAGATCCAGGCACTGCTGGCGGAGCTGCCCGGCGTCGGCCCGCTCGCCGTCGTCGCCAAGCCGGACCCGCGCCTGGGCGAGTACCCGGTGCTGGCGGTCACCGCCCGTCCCGGGGACGGTGAGGGCGGGGAGGGCGGGGCCGACGGACGGCCGCGCGGCACGGTCACCCTCGACGAGGTCACCGCCCACCTGCGCGGCCACGGCATCGCCGAGTTCAAGATCCCGCTGGAGCTGGTCGTCCTCGACGAGCTGCCCCGCACCCCCGCCGGGAAGATCAACCGCCGGGCGTTGGAACAGCTCCTGGCCGAGGACGCCGACACCCCGGCACAGGTCCCGGCCGGAGTCCCGCGCCCCGGTCCGGCCGCCGCGCTGGAGCTGGTGGTCACCGCGGTCGCCGAGGTGCTGGCCGCCGTCCCCGGCAGGAACGGCGAGGACGGCGGGGCAGGAAGGGACGGCGGGGGCGGCGATGACGGTGGGGTGCGCCGGGAGCCGATCGGCCCGGACACCACCTTCCGCGCCCACGGCCTGGACTCGGTCGCCTCCGTGCGGCTGCGCAACGCGCTCGCCGAGGCCACCGGGCTGCGGCTGCCCGCCGGGCTCGCCTTCGACTTCCCCACCCCTAACGCCCTGGCGCGTGAACTGGCCGGGCTGAACGAGAGCGACGCCGAGGAGCCGGCGGCCTCGACGACGGCCACGACGGCCTCCGGTGCCGACGAACCCGTGGCCATCGTCTCCATGGCCTGCCGGCTGCCCGGTGGTGCCGCCTCCCCCGAGGCCCTGTGGCAGCTGCTGCGCGACGGCACCGACGCCGTGTCCGGCTTCCCGGAGGACCGCGGCTGGGACCTGGACGCCCTCTTCGCCAAGGGTCGCGACGATCCCGAGGACCGCGAGGACCGCGAGGACCGCGAAGACCCCGATCGTGCCGACATCCCCGGCACCTCCGTGGCCCGCGAGGGCGGCTTCCTGCGGGACGCCGCCCATTTCGACGCCGGGTTCTTCGGGATGTCCGCGCGGGAGGCCCTCGCCACCGACCCGCAGCAGCGGCTGCTCCTTGAGACCGCCTGGGAGACCGTGGAGCGCGCCCGCATCGACCCCACCGCGCTGCGCGGCAGCCGTACCGGCGTGTTCGCCGGCGCGATGTACCACGACTACGCGGCGGGCGCCACGGACCCGACCGGTGAGCTGGAGGGCCTGCTGCCGGTGGGCACCGCGGGCGGCGCGCTGTCCGGCCGCATCGCCTACGCCCTGGGGCTCAACGGCCCGGCGCTCACCGTGGACACCGCCTGCTCCTCCTCCCTGGTCGCCCTGCACCTGGCGTGCCGGTCGCTGCGCTCCGGGGAGTCGGAACTGGCGCTGGCTGGCGGGGTGGCCGTGATGTCCACCCCGGCGCCCTTCGTCGGCTTCTCCCGGCTGCGCGGCCTCTCCCCCACCGGGCGCTGCCGGTCCTTCGGGGAGGGTGCCGACGGCGCCGCCTGGGCCGAGGGCGCGGGACTGCTGCTCCTGGAGCGGCTGTCCGACGCCCGTCGCCACGGCCACCCCGTCCTCGCCGTCATCCGCGGCTCCGCCGTCAACCAGGACGGCGCCTCCAACGGCCTGACCGCCCCCAACGGGCCCGCGCAGCGCCGGGTGGTCCGGCAGGCGCTGGCCGACGCCGGGGTGCGCGCCGCCGACGTGGACGCCGTCGAGGCGCACGGCACCGGGACCGCCCTGGGCGACCCCATCGAGGCGGAGGCCCTGCTGGACACCTACGGGCGCGACCGGCCGGAGGGGCGGCCGCTGTGGCTGGGCTCCGTCAAGTCCAACCTGGGCCACACCCAGGCCGCCGCCGGCGCCGCCGCCGTGATCAAGATGGTGCTGGCCCTGCGGCACGGCCTGCTGCCGCGCACCCTGCACGCGGACACCCCCACCTCGCAGGTGGACTGGTCGGCGGGGACGGTACGGCTGCTGTCACAGGCCCGCGACTGGCCCCGCGAGGAGGGCAGGCCGCGCCGCGCCGGCGTCTCGTCCTTCGGCATCAGCGGCACCAACGCCCACCTGGTGCTGGAGGAGGCTCCGGCCACGGCCACCGAGTCGGCCTGCGCCGGGGAGTCGGGCACCGCCGGGGAGTCCGGCACCGCCGGGGAGTCGGACACCGCCGGGGAGTCGGGCACCGCCGGTGGGTCGGGCACCGCCGGTGGGTCGGACACCGCCGAGGAGTCCGGCACCGTCGTGCCCTGGCTGGTGTCCGCGAAGGACGCCGCCGCCCTGCGCGGCCAGGCCCGCCGCCTCGCCGGGTACGCCGCCGCCTATCCGGAGGTGTCCGCCCGCGACATCGCGTACTCCCTGCTCACCACCCGCACCCTGCACTCCCGCACCGCCGTGCTGACCGGCGGCGACCGGGACGCGCTGCGCGGGGCCGCCGAGTCGTTCGCCCGCGGCGAGTCCGCCGGCGCCGCCGGGCGCGGTCCCGCCGGCGGTCCGCTCGAGCCGGCGTTCGTCTTCACCGGGCAGGGCAGCCAGCGCGTCGGCATGGGCCGCGGACTGGCCACCGCCTTCCCGGTGTTCGACGCCGCGCTGCGCGAGGTGTGCGCCCACCTCGACCCGCTCCTGGACCGGCCGCTGATCGAGGTCATGTGGGCCGCCCCGGAGAGCGAGCAGGCCATGCTGCTGGACGGCACCGGGTACGCCCAGCCCGCGCTGTTCGCCTTCGAGGTCGCCCTGTACCGGCTGCTGGAGTCCTGGGGCGTCGTCCCCGCCCGGCTGGTCGGACACTCGGTGGGCGAGATCGCCGCCGCCCACGTGGCGGGCGTGCTGTCGCTGCCCGACGCCTGCACGCTGGTCGCCGCGCGCGGCCGGCTGATGCAGGCGCTGCCGCCGGGCGGCGCCATGGTCGCGGTGCGCTGCGCGGAGGCGGAGGTACTGCCCCTGCTGGCGGGCCGGGAGGGGGAGGTCGCCGTCGCCGCGGTCAACGGCCCCCGCTCCGTGGTCCTGTCCGGCGCCGAGGGACCGCTGGCCGAGCTGACCGCCCGGCTCACCGACGCCGGCCACAAGACCCGGCAGCTGGTGGTCAGCCACGCCTTCCACTCGCCGCTGCTCGACCCGATGCTCGCCGGGTTCCGCGAGACGGTCGCCGGGCTGTCCTTCGCGCCGCCCGCGCTGCCGCTGGTCTCCGGGGTCACCGGGGAGCCGCTCACCGCCGAGGAGGCCCGCGACCCGGACCACTGGGTGCGGCACGCCCGCGCCGCGGTGCGCTTCGCGGACGCGGTCGGCCGGCTGGCCGGCGCGGGCACGGCCGTCTACGTCGAGCTGGGCCCGGAGGCCGCGCTCACCCCAATGGTCGAGGAGTGCCTCGGCGAACGGGAGCCGGGCACCGGCCCCGCCGTCGAGCCGGTACTGCGCGGTGGCGAGGACGAGGCACGCGCGGCGCTCACCGCGGCCGTACGCCTGCACGCGCTGGGCCTGCCGGTGGACTGGACGGCGGCGCTGCCCGGAGCCCGCGCGGTGACCCTGCCGACGTACGCCTTCCAGCACGAGGCCTACTGGCTGGCGTCGGTGCCCGCGGCGGCGGTGCCCGCGGGGCTGCGGCTGCCGTCGGCCGGTCCCGCCGACGGCCGCGCCGACGGTGCGGGTACGGAGCTGGCCGAACGGCTGGCGGGGCTGTCGGAGACGGAGGCGGAGAACCTGGTCCGGGACCTGGTACGGACGGAACTCGTCGCGGTCGTCGGGGAGCTGCCCGGCGGCGTCGGCGCCGACCATGCCTTCACCGAACTCGGCGTCACCTCCGTCACCGCCGTGGAGCTGCGCAACCGGCTGACCTCCGCCACTGGCGTACGGCTGCCTCCGACGCTGGTCTTCGACCACCCCACGCCCACCGCCGTGGCCCGTCTCGTGTGCGACGCGCTCCGGCACTCCGCGACGCCCCGCCGGCACGACGTCACCTCCCTGGTCGACGAGCTGGAGGAGCTACTCGTCTCGGGCACCCCGGTCGACTCGGACACCGGAACCCGGCTGCGCGCCCTGGCCGGTCGCCTGACCGCGTCCCGGGACACCGCCGCGCACTCCGCCGGGGGCCCGCTCGACCTCGACTCCGCCTCCGACGAGGACCTGTTCCGTCTCATGGACGGCGCCGACGGCGCCACGTGGTGAGCACGCGCCGTCACCGGGCACCGCACGGCGCGCCGCCGTCGGTGCCGGTGTCGGCGGCTGTCCCTGTGTCGGTGCCCGTTCGCGCGCCGCGGGCCGCCCGGGTGATCCGGGCGGCCCGCGCCCGCCGTACCCCGGTGTGCCGGGTAGCGGCCGGTCGTCGTCCGGTCCGCAGCCGTACGGTGCCCGGCCCCCTTCCTTCTCCCGGTTCCTTCCTCCGGTTCCTTCCTCCGGCCGGTCACCGGCCGACTGTCCATCCTCCGCAGACCCACGAGCGGGAGTACCTCTCATGAGCGGGCTCGTCATGCCTCCCATCGCCCAGCCGGGCCCGGTCCGGGGCGCCGGTTCCGGCGACCTGGTGATCGAGGCGGACGGCGTCACCAAGTCCTTCGGCACCGTCCACGCCCTGGACTCGGTCAGCGTCCAAGCACCCCGGGGCACCGTCCTCGGGCTCCTCGGCCACAACGGCGCCGGGAAGACCACCCTGGTCAACATCCTCACCACGGCCCTGCCGCTCACCTCGGGCCAGGCCCGCGTCGCCGGGTACGACGTGACCCGCGAACCCGTCGAGATCCGCCGCCGCATCGGGCTCACCGGCCAGTACGCCTCCGTGGACGGGCAGCTGAGCGGCCGGGACAACATCGTGCTGATCGCCCGGCTGCTGGGCGCGGGCCGCCGGGCCGCCCGGGCGCGCGCGGACGAGCTGCTGGAGCTGTTCGAGCTCACCGGCGTCGCCGACCGCCGTGCGAGCGGCTACTCGGGCGGCCTGCGCCGCCGTCTCGACCTCGCGGTGTCGCTGGTCGGCAGCCCCGAGGTGATCTTCCTCGACGAGCCGACCACCGGCCTCGACCCGTCCAGCCGCCTCAACCTCTGGGGAATCGTCGAGGACCTGGTCGAGCAGGGCGCCACGGTGCTGCTCACCACGCAGTACCTGGAGGAGGCCGACCGGCTTGCCGACTCGATCGCGGTGCTGTCCGCGGGCCGCGTCGTCGCCGCCGGGACCGCCGAGGAGCTGAAGGCGACCGTCGGCCGCCGCACGATCACCCTGACGCTGGAGGGCGGCGAGGACCGCGCCACGGCGGAGGCGGCGCTGCGCGGCGCGGGCTTCGCCCCGGTCAACGACGTGGAGCAGCCCCGGACCGTCGTCGTCCCGATCGACGCCACCCGGGAGATCGCCGACGTCATCCGCACCCTGG
The DNA here is from genome assembly GCF_034105845.1 of Streptomyces sp. CRN 30. Classification (NCBI taxonomy): domain Bacteria; kingdom Bacillati; phylum Actinomycetota; class Actinomycetes; order Kitasatosporales; family Streptomycetaceae; genus Streptomyces; species Streptomyces sp. CRN 30. The sequence continues at coordinate 27,927 of NZ_JAVRHI010000077.1, forward strand.
ACCAGGCGGGCGTGGAGGCCACCGAACTAACCTTCGGCGAACCCACCCTGGACGACGTCTACCTGGCCCTCGCCGGGCAGTCCGCGTCCCGGACCCGGGCATGACGCCCCTCGTACCCGCACCCCCGACCGACCGTCGTCCCCCGTGGAGGAACCCGTGACCACCCAGCTCACCCCGGCGCCGCGGCCGGCCCTGACCAAGGTCGCGGCCGGCGCGGCGCCCGCGTTCGGGGGGAGCTCGCTCCTGACCCAGATACGGGTGCTGACCGGCCGCTCGCTGCGGGCGATGGTGACCGACCCGGGCATCGTCCTGTTCGGCCTGATCCAGCCGGTGGTCATCCTGTTCGTGCTGACCCAGGTGTTCAGCAAGATGGGCATGCCGCCGAACTTCCCCGAGGGCGTCAGCTACCTCGACTACGTACTGCCGGCCATTCTGGTGGACAACGCCGCCCAGTCGGCCATGCAGTCCGGCGTGGGCCTCGTGGAGGACCAGAAGAACGGCATGGTCGCCCGGCTGCGCTCGCTCCCGGTGCACCCGGGGGCGCTGCTGGCCGCGCGCAGCCTGGTCGGACTGGTGCGTGCCACCGTGCAGGTGATCATCATCATGGTGCTGGCGATCACCGTCCTGGGTTACTCGCCCAACGGCGGTGCGGCCGAACTGGTGCTCTCCGCCGGGCTGACGATCTTCATCAGCTTCTCGCTGGGCTGGGCGTTCATCGCGGCCGGTGCGTGGCTGCGCCGGGCCGAGCCGCTCCAGAACCTCGCCCTGATCGTCATCTTCCCGCTGATGTTCGCCTCCAGCGCGTACGTGCCCGTCGCCGACCTGCCCGGCTGGCTGGCCGCGGTCGCGAGCGTCAACCCGCTGACGTACGCCATCGACGCGACCCGCGCGCTCGCGCTGGACGTGCCCGGCCTGGACCACGCGATCCCGTCCCTGGTGATCAGCACGGTGATCGCCGTGGTCGGCATGGTCGCCGCCCTGCGCGGCTTCCGCCGGCCCCTCTGACCCCCGCACGGACACTCCCCCCGGACGTGCGGGGACCGAGGCCCGTGGACGCCCACCCCTTGCGTCCACGGGCCTTCGTCATGCCTCATGCCTCATGCCGGGATCGAGCGCGTCCCCGGGCGCTCCCGGGCGTTGCCGGGGGCGTGCGGTGCCCGGTTCTGTCTGTTTCCGGCCATCCGGATGCCCGGCTTTGTGGGGGCGCGCAGGGGAATCACCGCGTGGACGTGGGGTGTGCAGCCGCGCGGTGCATGCGCCGTGCCCTTTTCCGGTGCCGTGCGTGACCGGCGCGGGCGTGCGGCAACTGCCGTACATCGATGCCTAGTTGATTCAGCGATGCCCGCGGGGCCGGCGTCTGGGGGCCCGGCGGACGAAGGAGCCCGGTGCCGTGGGCACCGGGCTCCTGTGTGACCGGAATCGGTCATCGGGGGTGGGGGCAGGGTCGGGGGCGGGGTCGGGTCAGGAGAGGCCGAGTTCGTTGTCGAGCATGTCGAACATGTCCTCGTCCGAGGCGGAGTCGAAGTCGAAGGACTCCTCCTCCGTCTTTCCGGCCCCGGCGGCGGCGGAGGCGGCCCGCTGTTCCTGCCACTTGCTGCGGAGCACCTCCAGCCGTCCGGCCACCTGCTCGAACAGCTCGGCGTCCACCGCGACCCCGGACAGGCTCTTCTCCAGCTTGTCCAGTTCGGCCAGCACCGCCCCGGGGCCGTCGGCCGGGGCCGGGGCGACCAGGGTGTACAGGTGGGCGACGAGCTCCGCGGGCGTCGGGTAGTCGAACAGCAGGGTGGCCGGCAGCCGGACGCCGGTGAGGGCGCCGAGCCGGTTGCGCAGTTCGACCGAGGTCAGCGAGTCGAAGCCCAGGTCCTGGAAGGCGCGGGTCGGTTCGACGTCGGCCAGGCCGCCGTGGCCCAGGACGACGGCGATCTGACCGCGCACCAGGTCCAGCAGGACCTCCTCCCCCTCGGCGGGCGTGAGCCCGGTGAGCCGCTGCGTGAGGTCGGCGGCCGCCGCGGCGCCCTGGGCGGAGGCAGCCCGGCGGGCCGGGGTGCGGATCAGCGACCGGAACAGCGGCGGCACCTCGCCCTGCTTGCGCAGGGCGCCCAGGTCCAGCCGGACCGGCGCGACGGCCGGTGCGCACTCCGCGTCGCCGGTGACCGCGTCGAACAGGGCCAGCCCCTCTTCGGGCGTCATCGGCGGCATGCCCGCCCGGGTCATCCGGGCGATGTCCGCCTCGGACAGCTCCCCTGTCATGCCGCTGCCCCGGGTCCACGGACCCCAGGCCAGCGACACCGCGGGCAGTCCGCGCTCCCGGCGGTGCCGGGCCAGCGCGTCGAGGAAGGCGTTGCCCGCCGCGTAGTTGGCCTGCCCGGCGCTGCCGAGCGTGCCGGCCACCGAGGAGAAGAGCACGAACGCGTCGAGCTCGAATCCCGCCGTCGCCTCGTGCAGGTGCCAGGCCGCGTCCGCCTTGGGCCGCAGTACGGCGGCCAGGCGCTCCGGGGTGAGCGAGGAGACGACCCCGTCGTCCAGGATGCCCGCCGCGTGGATCACGGCGCGCAGCGGACGGCCGGCCGGGACGCCCGCCAGGAGCTCGTCGACGGCCCCGCGGTCGGCGACGTCGCAGGCGGCGACGGTGACCTCGGCGCCCGCGGCCTCCAGTTCGGCGGCGAGTTCCGCGGCCCCCTCGGCGGCCGGTCCGCGCCGGCGGACCAGCAGCAGGCCGCGGACGCCGTGCTCGGCG
>NZ_JAVRHI010000078.1:0-32832 GCF_034105845.1 Streptomyces sp. CRN 30
GCGGGACTCCGCCGCGGCCCGGCGCGCCGCCGACGCCACCAGTTCGGCCTGTTCGCCCAGGACACGCGGGTCGGCCGAGCGGGACGCCGACGCCGACAGGGCGTCCGCCGCCAGGGCCAGGCCGTGCAGGGTCTTGGTCACCGAGTCGTGCAGTTCGCGGGCCAGCCGGGCGCGTTCCGACTCCACGGCCTCCGCGACGGCGAGGCGGGAGGTGGCCTCCGCGAGGGCTTCCGTCGCCGTGCCGAAGCGGAAGAGGAGGTTGCGGAGGGTCACGCCGATCACCCCCGCGCCCACGCAGAAGCCGAGGATGAGGAGGGTGTTGGTGGCTGCGCCGGGGCGGTGTTCCCAGGCGCGGTACACGGTCACCAGGACCGTCAGTTGCAGGCCGGTGAAGAGTCCGGCGCCGCGCCAGCCGTAGAGGAGGCCCGCGAGGAGCGGGGTGCAGACCGTCGCGTACGCGAGGGGGGAGGCCGGGGACGCGGTGAGGAGGAGGACCGCGCCGAGGACGAGGTCCAGGGCCATGAGGGTGGGGTGCGCGAGGAGCCGGGGGCCGAAACGGTCCCAGTCCCTGAGCATGGCGTACGAGCCCATGATGCCGAGGACCGCGGCGACGAGCACCGCGTACCTCGGGGCGCCGTCCGCGGCGCCCGCCATCGCGAACGGGGTGCCGATGAACAGTGCCGCGAGACGGACCGCGATCGTCTGGCGGCAGAGGGCCTGCAGGGCGTTGAGCCGGAGGCGGAGGCTGGCGGGTGCGGGGGCGTCGTCCGCCAGGTACCCCGAGGGCGCACCCCGTCCGAGTCCGGTCATCGGCCCAGGATCTCGCCGAAGTTCGTGCCCGAGCCCAGGAACATGCCCGTCGCGATGAGGATCATCGTGGCGGGGAGCATGAAGACGAGGGTCACCATGGTCGCCTTGGGGACGGTCTTGGCGGCGCGGCGTCTGGCGTTCTGGGCGTCCGTGCGGCGCATGTCGGTGGCGAGCTGGATCAGCGTGTCCGCGATCGGGGAGCCGAGTTCCTCGCCCTGCTGGAGGGCCGACACGAACTGGGCGACCTGTTCGGAGGAGTTGCGCCTGCGGAGCTCGTCGAAGGCCTGGCGGCGGCTGACGCCCATGTCCATCTGGCGCAGGGTGATGCGCAGTTCGTCGGCCCAGGGGCCCTCGTACTTCTCCGCCACCCGGTCCAGGGCCTGGCGGAAACCGAGGCCCGCCGAGACCACGACCGCGAGGACGTCCAGGAAGTCCGGGAGGGTGCGGTCGATGACGTCCTTGCGATCGCGTACGGCCTGCCAGATCAGCGCGTCCGCGGCCAGCAGGCCGAAGGCGAACGTGGCGGCGGCGAACAGCGGCCGGCCGCCTGTGAGGAAGACCAGGCCCATGAAGGCGCCGAAGAAGCCGTAGACGGCGCGGCGGGCCGCGTAGCGGTTCAGGGTCAGGCCGCCCGGGTTGCCCGCCATGTCGATGCGGCGGCGCTTGGCGTCGACGCGGCGGGGGCCCATCAGGCGGAGGACGAGGGGCGCGAAGCGCATGCCCAGGCGGTCGACGGCCGAGTCCGCCTTGGAGACGCGGGTTCCGCCGACCTCCAGTGCGAGGGCCAGGTCGCCGGGGAGCTTGGCCTCGGCCCGGATCATGCGGATGCCGAGCAGGGCGCCCGCAACCGCGGCGGCCATCAGCAGGGCGAGGAGCAGGGGCAGCATGGCGGGACTCGTCCCCCTCTCAGACTTCGATCTTGCCTAGGCGGCGGATGACGAAGAAGCCGACCGTATAGAGGCCGATCGAGACCAGCACCAGGATCTGGCCGAGCGGGGAGCCGGTGACCCGGGCGAGGGCGCCCTCGTTCGAGGAGTTGATCAGCACGAGGGAGCCGAGGCCGAGCAGCGGCACCGTGAAGGCGGTGGCGTTGACCTCGGAGAGCATCGTGCGGACCTCGCGCCGGGTCTCCTTCCGGTCCTCCAGGGTCTGGGTGAGGTTGCGCAGCGAGCCGACCACCGAGCCGCCCGCCCGGTTGGACAGGACGAGGGTGGTGACGAGGACGACCAGCTCGCGGGAGGGCAGCCGCTCGGCCAGCTCGCCGAGCGCGTCGTCGACCGAGCGGCCCAGGGAGAGCTGGTCGGCCACCCGGGCGAGCTCCTCGCCCGCCGGGGCCTCCAGTTCCTCCGCCGCCATCGCCAGGGCCGTGCGCAGGGCGAGGCCCGCGGCGGTGGCGTTGGCGAGGAGGCGGGCCACGTCGGGGAGCTGGTTGATGAAGGCCTCGATGCGCTTCTGCCGCTGCCAGTTGAGGAAGACGGCCGCGCCCCAGACGGCGATCAGTGCGGCGATCGGGCCGAAGAACGGCGCCAGGGCGGCCGCGGCGATCAGCCAGAGGGCGACGACGACCGCGGCCACGTAACTGACGAACTCGCCCACCGTCAGGTCCAGGCCCGTCGCCGAGAGCCGGAGGTGGACCGCGCGGCCGAGGCGGGTACGGCGCAGCCGGCGGTCGACGGCGCGGAAGCGGCGGACGCGGCCGCCCGCCGTCAGCGCGGGCGCCGTGCCGGCGATGCGGTCGGCGAGGGCCTGGCGCTGGGCGCGACCGGAGGCGTACGTGTGCACGCCGGCTATCGCGAGCGCGAGGCACAGCACGGTGGCGCCGAGCGCGAGGAGGGTGGCGTTGGTGGTCATCCGATGGCCTGCCTGGTGGCGATGGTGTCGATGGCCTCCGCGACGCCGAACGCGGGCGGCAGCGGCTCGTTGGCCGTGTACAGCTTCTCCGCGACCGGCCGGGGCACCGGCAGGTGTTCGAAGTGGCCGTGGACGACGCGGTCGGGGCCGAGGGGCCGCGACACGAACCGGGAGACGGTCGCGATGCGGAACTGCTCACGGCCGTGCGAGACGACCAGGGCGATCTCCGTGATCCTGCGGGAGCCATCGGCGAAGCGGGTGAGCTGGACGACGACGTCGACCGCCGAGTTGATCTGGTCCTTGAGCGCCTCGAAGGGGATCAGCACCTCGGACATGGAGCCGAGGGTCTGCAGGCGCATCAGCGCGTCCTCGGCGGAGTTGGCGTGGACGGTGGCCAGCGAGCCGTCGTGGCCGGTCGACATGGCCTGGAGCATGTCGAGGGTCTCGCCGCCGCGCACCTCACCGACGATGATCCGGTCGGGGCGCATGCGCAGCGAGTTGCGGACCAGGTCGCGGATGGTGACCTGGCCCTTGCCCTCCACGTTCGGGGGCCGGGACTCCAGCGGGATGACGTGCTCCTGCTGGAGCTGGAGCTCGGCGGAGTCCTCGATGGTGATGATGCGCTCGTGGGCCGAGATGAGCCCGGAGAGGGCGTTGAGGAGGGTGGTCTTGCCGGTGCCGGTACCGCCGCTGACGATGACGTTGAAGCGGGCCCGGACGAACGCGGCGAGCAGCATCAGCATCTGCTCGTCGAGCGAGCCGAGACCGATCAGCTCGGGGAGCGTGTACGCGCGGGGGAAGCGGCGGATGGTGAGGGTGGGGCCGGAGAGGGAGAGCGGCGGAATGATCACGTTGACGCGCTCGCCGGTGGGCAGGCGGGCGTCGACCATGGGGTTGGACTCGTCGACGCGCCGGTTCACGGTCGACACGATGCGTTCGATGGTCTGCATCAGCTGCTCGGTGGAGGCGAAGCGGAGGGGGAGCTGTTCGACCCGTCCGGAGCGCTCCACGAAGATCGAGTCGGGGCCGTTGACCATGATCTCGGTGATGGACGCGTCGGCGAGGAGCGGTTCGAGGACGCCCAGGCCGAGTGCCTCGTCCACGACGCGCCGGATGAGCTGCGAGCGCTCGGCGGACGAGAGCACCGGGCCCTCGCGGCTGATGATGTGGCCGAGGACGCGCTCCAGGCGGGCCCGGCGCTCGGTGGCCGCGAGGCTCGACATCTCGGCGAGGTCGATCTCCTCGAGGAGCTTGGCCCGGTAGACGGGTACGAGGTGTCCGTCCTCGCGCCCGGCTCCCCCCACCTCGGCGGCGGGGGCGGCCATACGGGATCGCAGGCTCACTTGTGTCAACTCCTCTCGGCCGTACGGCGGATCACTGGTCGTCGTCGTTGGGCATGGTCACGTCCCGGGTCAGTGTCACGTCGTCGAACAGGGGGATGACCGAGGGGACGGTGACGGTCACGGACGCGGTGGTGGTGTCGCCGCCCCCGCCGCCCGGGGAGACCGCGGCGTTCAGCCAGCCGCTGGCCGCCGCCTGGCCCGCCGCCGCGCCCGTGCCGGGCTCCAGGGACTCGGCGCGGGCGGCGGCGCGGGCGGCCGTGCCCGCCTGGCTCGCCCCGTACCCGATCAGCCCGAGCTGGATGCCGGCCATCCCGACCACCAGCAGGATCGGCAGGAAGCCGGCGAACTCCAGCAGGGAGACGCCCCGGTCGTTCCGTGACCGCCGCCGGACGCGCTCGAGCAGCCCCCTCACGCCCCTCACGCCCCGCGCTCCCCGCATCAGCCGTTCCCCTCCAGCGCGGCCCCCGCCTCGGCCTCGACCTCCGGCATGAGGCCCGGGTCGAAGCCGGGGAAGAAGAGCGGCACCTGGGCGCTGACCGTGGCCTTCATGACGGAGCCCTCGGCGCCGCAGGAGAAGTCCGCGGTCCAGGCGCCCGGGACGTGCGTGCCCCCGGCGGACTCGCAGGCGCCGCCGTAGTCACCGTCCACCGCGTACGCCGCCGTCGCCGCCCGCGCCGCCTCGTCCGCCGCGTTGCCCGCGACGGAGTACGTGTAGCCGTACAGCACGCACTGCCACAGGATCGCCATGACCACCAGGACCAGCGGGAAGACGCCCGCGAACTCCAGGGTCACCGAGCCGCGGTCGCCGCCCCTGCGGCGCAGCGCCAGCGCGCCCCGGTCGCCGGACGGCTTGCGGCGCCGGCCGCCGCCGCCCCCGCCCTCCTGCGCCTTGACCAGCCCGAGCTCCCCGGCCAGCGACCACAGGGCCTGCTTGACGGTGGAGCGGGCCTCCAGGTCCTGGAGCCGACCCGCGTCGACGACCGACTGGAGCTCCTTGAAGGCGGCGGGGACGGTGACGGAGGCCACCTTGGTGCCGGTGACCTTCTCCACCAGAGAGGGCTGGAGCTCGGTGGCCCGGGAGTGCCGGTTGACGACGGTGAGGGTCTCCTCGGCCTTGCGGATCTGGAGCCGGTCCCAGAGGCGGACCATGCGCTTGGCGGCGCGGACCGCGACCACGTCCGGGGTGACGAGGAGCAGCGCCTGGTCGGCCATCTCCACGGCGGCCGCGGTCGCCGCGTCCATGCGGGAGCCGCAGTCGACGACCACCAGGTCGTGCCGGGCGCGCAGGGCGCTGACGATCTGGCGGGTCACCCGGTCGGTGACCTCCTCGCCGCGTTCGCCCTCGGCGGGGGCGAGGAGCAGGGCGAGGCCGGTGTCGTGGGTGTAGACCGCCTCCTGGAGGACGCGCGGGTTGATGTCCGTGATCCCGGCGAGGTCGGCGACGGACCGGCGGAACTGGACGTCCAGGTAGGAGGCGACGTCGCCGGACTGGAGGTCGAGGTCGAGCAGCGCGACCGTACGGCCGGAGGCGCGGGCCGCGAGGGCCAGGTGGACGGCGGTGACGGTGGTGCCGACGCCGCCCTTCGCGCCGGTGACGGTGACGAGGGTGCCGCCGGGTCCGGTGTACAGCTCGGGGGCGCTCGTGCCGAGGTGGCGCCGCATGCCGGCGGACCAGGACGCGGCGGCCTGGACGCGTTCGGCGAGGGCCTCGTAGCCGAGGGGCAGGGTGACGATGCCACGGGCTCCGGAGTCCATGGCGGCCGTCAGCACGCCCGTGCTGGTGTCGGCGGTGATGAGCACGACGCCGACCGCCGGGAAGCGCATGACCAGGTCGCGGATGAGGTCCAGGGCCGGTACGGGGCCGATCCGCTCGTGCACGAGGACGACGTCGGGCAGCTCGTCGAGGGACTCGGCGGCGAGGCGCGCGAGGGTGTCGAGCAGGGCGGTGGAGTCCGGGACCGGGGGTGCCGGTTCGGCGTCCGCGAGCTGGCTGAGGAGGGTGGTCAGCGCGCGGGCGGAGTCGATGTCCCCGACGGCGGGGAGGATGCGGATGGTCATGGGCACGGCCCCGCGGGGAGGTGACGGGCGAGCGTCATGCGCGGCCTCCTACTTGTCCTCGTCGAGGGTGTACGTGCGGTCGCCGGGGCTGACGGTCGTGTCGTCGCCGCCCGCGACCAGGGCGAGGCGGACGTGCTCGGCGAACGACTCGGCGTACGCGACGCGCTGGGCGTCCGTGGTGCCGAGGGCGAAGGTGATGGGGACGGCCTCGGTGGCGGTGCGGCGCCGGTCGTTGCTGGACTGCCCGGGTTCCAGGGCGGTCAGCCTGCCGACGTCCAGGACGCGGGCGCCGGAGACGATCAGCTTGGACTGGTCGGCGCCGGTGTCGCTGTCGTCGGCCGCGAAGGTGGCGAAGATGTTGACCCTCGACCCCGGGTTGATCTTGCCCGCGACACCGGTGGACGCGTCGATCATGATGGCGATCTCCTGCTGCCCGGTCTCGAGTCCGGGCCGGTCGACGACCATGTCGCTCTGGAGCAGGGACCCCGCCTCCAGCCGGGTCACGGCGATCTTCCCGCGGATGTCGGCGAGATCGGTGACGGCCGTGTCGGACAGCCACCGCTCCGGCATCGTGATCCGCTCGAACTGGCCGGCGTTCAGTTCCTTGTACGGCGCGATGTCGGCCTTCAGCCGGTACGCCGGGACCTCCGGGCCCACCTTCCCGTTCACGTCGCGGATCACCGAGAGCACCCCGACGAAGGCCCCGAGGGCGCAGAGGACCGAGAGGACCAGCAGGATGACGCCGCGGCGCTGGCGTGAGTTCATGACGCGGACAACCTCGTTGGGGGCGGGGACGGGCGGGTCGTGGAACGCGCGGTACTGGTCATGTGGCGCCTCGGGGCAGGGCGCGTACGGCCGCTGCCGTCGGCGCGGCACTCGGCGGTGGCGGGAGGTCGGTGAGCGGCGCCGCGCAGAACCCGCAGCGGTCGCCGATGAGTTCCAGCCCGCACCAGTGGCAGCGCTCCCGGCGTACGGAGGAGACGAGCTGGTGGAGCACGGAGACGTCGTACAGTCCGGCGGTGAACTCGACGAGTTTCCCGGTCCCCCACCAGCGCGCGGAGCCGTCGGGCAGCGGGACGTTCGCGACGCCCTGGACCTGCCAGGCGGGGGCGAGCGTCGAGGTCACCCAGTCGGAGGGGGCCTGCCCGGTCGCGACGAGCAGCCGCGTACCGAACTCGGGCCCGGTGAGGTCGCCCTCCCCGACGCGCACCAGCTGGGGGCGCGGATTGGCCAGTACGGCGAACTGGGCGCCCGGCATCCACGACTTGGCGTGCGACTTCAGGGACACCGGCACGCGGTCCAGCTTGGCCACCGAGCCGAGGAGGGCGCCCGAGTAGATGTAGTGGGCGAGGAGGCGTGCGGAGGAGGCGAGCACCCCCGGGCTGAAGTCACAAGCGGACAGCTGCCGTAACTGCTGGGACAGCAACGCGAGCCCGAGCGGCGGCAGATCGACATCGACCAGCGCGATCCGGTCACTCTCGAGCACGGAACGCACCGTGTGCAGACGCTGGGCGGCGGTCCGGTCACCGGAGGACGAGTACAGCGCGACGAGGTACCCGTGCTGCTCGACGAGCGCGTGCATCCCGAGGAGGGAGTCCTCCAGCGTGTCCTGCGGCTGGACGACGGCGGGCGGGGTCTGCCGGTCCAGGGGCGGGAGCACCAGATCGGAACTGGTGACGGCTATCGCGGTCGGCACCGTGCACACCACCCCGTTCTCACTGCGGCGGGGTGGTCGACCACCGCCTCAGATCGCCCTCGTTCGCCTACGTATCGCTCGAATTCGTCACAGTTTCGTGCGTCCCTGTGACGAGCTTTCGCAACGTCCTGCACGAGCACCATATCCACGGCATGCCCCGCTCAACACCGAATCTCCTTGATCGACTCACAGAAGGTGCGGACCGCGTCCACGCAGAGTGAGTCATGAAGGACTCAACTGCGTTGAGCGCTCGGGTGATTGAGGGGACGAGCACCTTGACAACAGTATTGGTATAGACCAACTTGGAAGCGGACCCTCAGCGGTCCAGCGGTGGCCACCGACCCGGATCCCCCACGTCCCACTCCCTCCACTCCCCCACCGGAGGCACCAGTGCACCGCAGATCACGCACGCCCCGCAGACCCCTGTCCGGACGCAGACGCTGGGCGGCGGGTGCCCTCACCGCCGTGCTGGCCGCGACCGGCCTGACCCTCACCGCGGCCGGACCGGCGTCCGCCGCGGACGTCAACAACGCGCGCAACGCGGGCTTCGAGTCCGGCCTCCGCGACTGGACCTGCTCGGCGGGCAGCGGTACGACCGTCGCCGCGCCCGTGCACGGCGGCGCGGCCGCACTCAAGGCCACGCCGGCGGGCCAGGACAACGCCAGGTGCGCCCAGACGGTGGCGGTCCGGCCCGGTTCGACCTACACGCTGAGCGCCTGGGTGCAGGGCGGGTACGCGTACCTGGGCGCGACCGGCACCGGGACGACGGACGTGTCGACCTGGACACCGGACACGTCCGCCTGGAAGCAACTGCGCACGACCTTCACCACGGGCGCGTCGACGACGTCCGTGACGGTCTACACGCACGGCTGGTACGGGCAGGCGGCGTACCACGTGGACGACGTCTCGGTCTTCGGCCCGGACGGCGGCGGGGGCGACGGCGGCGACCCGGACCCGGTGGTTCCGGCGGCGCCGACGGGCGTGTCGGTGTCGGGCACGACGCCCTCGTCCGTCTCGCTGGCCTGGAACCCGGTCGCGGGTGCGACGGGCTACACCGTCTACCGGGGCGGCACGAGGGCGCAGGCGGTGACGGGCACCTCGGCGACGGTGACGGGCCTGGCGGCCTCGACGTCGTACACCTTCCAGATCACGGCGACGAACGCGGCGGGCGAGTCGGTGCGGTCGGCGACGGTGACGGGGACGACGCGCTCCGGTGACAGCGGGAACGGCAACGGCCTGCCGCGGCACGCGGTGACCGGTTACTGGCAGAACTTCGACAACGGCGCGACGGTACAGCGCCTGTCGCAGGTCCAGTCCGCGTACGACATCATCGCGGTGGCGTTCGCCGACGCGACGGCGACGCCGGGCCGCGTGACCTTCAACCTGGACTCGGCGGGCCTCGGCGGCTACACGGTGAGCCAGTTCAAGGCGGACGTCCGGGCCAAGCAGGCGGCCGGCAAGAAGGTGATCATCTCGATCGGCGGCGAGCTCGGCGCGGTCACGGTGAACGACGCGGCCTCGGCGACGGCCTTCGCGGACTCGGTGTACGCGCTGATGCAGGAGTACGGCTTCGACGGCGTCGACATCGACCTGGAGAACGGCCTCAACGCGACGTACATGACGCAGGCACTGCGCGCGCTCTCCGCGAAGGCGGGCCCGTCGATGATCCTCACGATGGCGCCCCAGACGATCGACATGCAGTCGACGTCGAACTCCTACTTCCGGACGGCCCTGAACGTGAAGGACATCCTCACGGTCGTCAACATGCAGTACTACAACAGCGGCTCGATGCTGGGCTGCGACGGCAAGGTCTACAGCCAGGGGTCCGTGGACTTCCTGACGGCCCTGGCCTGCATCCAGCTGGAGAACGGCCTCGCCCCGTCCCAGGTCGGCATCGGCGTCCCGGCCTCACCGCGGGGCGCGGGCAGCGGTTACGTGGCCCCGTCGGTCGTCAACTCCGCCCTGGACTGCCTGACCCGGGGCACGAACTGCGGCTCCTTCAAGCCGTCGCGGACCTACCCGGACCTGCGCGGCGCGATGACGTGGTCGACCAACTGGGACGCGCTGGCGGGGAACGCGTGGTCGAACTCGGTGGGGGCGCACGTGCGGGGGTTGCCGTAGGCGGGGCGGAGCTCCTGAGCGCCGCCGGGGTCCGCATCCTGTTGTGTCTCACGGACCCGCCCCCCGGCGGCGCGCCGTCTCCCACACCCACCTTTCGGAGAAGTGGTACCGTTTCTTGTACCACTGCGAGAAGGGGCCGCGACATGTCCATCACCGCCAGCGAGGCACGCCGTCGCCTGTTCCCCCTGATCGAAGAGGTCAACAGCGACCGCAGCGCCATAGAGATCGTGTCGAAGAACGGCAGCGCCTACCTGGTGGCAGCCGAGGAGTATGAGGCTCTCCAGGAGACGGCCTACCTGCTCCGCTCCCCCGCGAACGCCCGCCGCCTGCTCCGCTCGTACCAGGAAGCCCTGGACGGCGACCACGAGAGCCGCGAGCTGATCAGGGACGAGAGCGACGAGGAGCGTCCGTGAAGCTCGCCTTCACCCGGCAGGGCTGGGCGGACTACGTGCACTGGCAGACCGCTGACCGCAAACTCCTCAAGCGCGTCAACCGGCTCATCGACGACACCCTCCGCGACCCCTATGAAGGCATCGGCAAGCCGGAACCCCTGAAGCACGCCCTCGCCGGAGCGTGGTCGCGCCGCATCACGGACGAGCACCGCCTGGTGTACCTGCCCAAGGACAACGAAGTGATCGTGTTGCAGGCGCGCTACCACTACGAATAGCGCGCCCGCTGCTGCCGTCAGGCACGAGTGTCACTCGCGCGCGGCCAGCTCGAACCACACCACCTTCCAGCCCGGCACACGGAAGTGGCCGGTCACCGGGTAGCGGCCCCAGGCGTCCGCCAGGCTTTCCACGAGGTAGAGGCCGCGACCGAAGGACTGGTCGGTGGTGCAGGGCAGGGGGTTCGGGAGATCCGGGTGATTGTCCAGGACGTTGACGCGGATGCCCTCCGGGCGGGAGCGGAGTCTGACGGTGACCGGGCCGTCGGAGTGCTTCACGGCATTGGAGACGAGCTCCGAGGTCAGCAGTTCGGCCGTGTCGGTGAGGTCCGGTGGGCTCGCGTGGCCACGCAGTGCGGTGCGGATCGTGTGGCGGGCGATGTGGGGGGCGCGTAGGTCGTTGGTCAGCTGGAGGTTGCACTGCCAGGTCGGGGTCTCGGACATGGCGATCTCCGAATCGGTGCGGTGAGTGGGGTACGCGGCGGTTGGTGGCTTGTCTCCCTGACGCGGGCCCACCCCTCCCAGGGGAGGAGTGTGCGGGCAGGCTCGCGCGATGCACTGCCAACTGCTGTGTGTAGCTTGTGCATTACTGACTGTAGGGCATGGGGTGGTTAGGTTGCCCCGCGTTCAGGAGAACTCAAGCACCGCGCAGCGTGGCGAAAGGAACGGCATGGCCGCGAGGACATCCCCGACGGAACGTCAGAAGAGGTTGGGGGCGGAAGTACGCAGGATGCGCACTGCCGCTGGCATGACCGGCGAGAGCGCCGCTGGACTGCTCGGCGTGGACCGGGGCAAGATTTCGAACATCGAGTCCGGAACGCGGGCGATCAGCGCTGAGCGGCTCCGCACGCTGGCCTGCAACTGCGACTGTGACGACGAGCCGTACATCGACGCCTTGGTCGGCATGGCACAGCTCGGTCGGCGCGGCTGGTGGGAGCGGTACCGGGGCAGTCTGCCCGCCGGACTTCTCGACATCGCCGAACTCGAACACGATGCTGTGCGACTGCGCACCGTGCACGTGATCCACATGCCTGGCCTGCTGCAGACCACTGACCACGCCCAGGCCGTCTTCAAGGCGGTGTTGCCGGCGTTGCCCGAGCACGAGATCGCACTACGACTCGCACACCGCCTGGAGCGTCAGCGGGTCTTCGACGGGGACAATCCCACCGAGTACGTGGGGATACTGCACGAGGCGGCACTACGCATGCAGTTCGGTGGCCCCGAGGTGGCCCGGGCACAGCTCGAACACCTGCTGGCCATGTCGGAACGGCCCCACGTGTCGCTGCGCGTCATTCCGTTCAGCGCGGGCGCGTTCCCCGGAGCAGGTCAGACCGTGGTCTACATGGAGGGCCCGGTGCCCGAACTCGACACCGTACAGATCGACAGCACGCACGGCCCGGAGTTCCTTCACCAGGAGGCCCAGCTGAACAAATACCGTACCCACCTGGACTGGATGGAGCAGCGCGCCTTGTCATCCGAGGAGTCACACGCCTTCGTCCAGAGCATCGCCACACAACTCTGAGGAGACGACCATGTCCGACATCACATGGGAAGAACCGTTCTGCGGCGAGGGCTCAGCTTGCTTCCTCCTCGGCACCGACCCCGACGGCAACGCCTACATCGCCATAGCCGGCGCCGAACACACCTACCTCACCGACACCCGCGAAGCGCTCCGCACGCTCATCCTCGACATCAAGGCGGGCAAGGCCGACCACTTGCTCTGACCGCACCCATCCGGCAGGAGACGGCCCATGAACCGCAACTCGATCACGTGGGAAGAGCCCTTCTGCGGCGAAGGCAACAGCTGCTTCCTCCTCGGCACCGACCCCGACGGCAACGCCTACATCGCCATAGCCGGCGCCGAACACACCTACCTCACCGACACCCGCGAAGCGCTCCGCACGCTCATCCTCGACATCAAGGCGGGCAAGGCCGATCACCTGCTCTGAGCCGGCCCTCGGGCCTCAGCCCATCGGTCGGTAGAACTGGAGCACCGGGAGCAGCTGGGCGGCCCATTCGTTGCTGCGGTCCCGGCTCTTCGCGTCGACCACGCACTCGTAGAAGCGGCCGTCGAGGTGGACGACCCCCATCATGAGGCCCTTGCCGTTGCCGGTCGGGCGGTAGTGGACGCTGCGGATCTCGGGCCACGGGAGCTCGATGCCCACGCCGTGGTCCTCGAAGGCGACGCCCGAGGCGTCGACCACGATCGAGTTGTGCCGGTCCACGGCCAGGAACTCCGGTCCCGTGGGCGCCTGCGGGGGCGTCGGGTACGGGGCGGCGTACTGCGGGGGCGGCGGTGGCGCGTACCCCTGCGGCTGCGGCGGCGCGTACGGCTGGGCGGGCGTGCCGTACATCTGCGGTGGAGGACCGAACCCGGGCGGTGCCGACGGGGGCGGTGGGGGCGGCGGTGACTGCTGTCCGTCGTCGGGCTGCTGCATCGTCGTTCCCCTCGTGTCTCGGGACCCGGTCTCGTCGCCGTCGTCCACGACGATGCACCGTATCCCCTCCTCCACCAGGGGACGTTCCCCGGGCCCGGGGGTGAAACATTCCTGTGGGTCCACCGCATCAGAGAAGTGAAGTCGCGTGGCGCCGGCACCACGGAGACGCAGGGAAGCCAGGGGGGCACACATGAGACACGTCCGCGCGGACGGTTATCCGGAGTTCGCGGCGGCGCGTGCGGCACACCTCTACCGGTCCGCCTGCCTGCTCACCGGCGGGGACACCCATCTCGCCGAGGACCTGGTGCAGGAGACCCTCGGACGGCTGTACGTGAAGTGGGGGCGCGTGTCGCGGGCGGACAACCCCGCCGGGTACGCGCAGACCGTGCTCACCCGGACCTTCCTCGCGCACCGGCGGCGCCGCTGGAGCTCCGAGCGGGCCACCGACACGTTCCCCGACGTTCCCGACCGCCGGCATGGTGCCGAGACGGACGCGTCGCTGCGGCTCACCCTGCTCCAGGCGCTGGCCCGGCTGCCCGCCAAGGACCGGGCCGTGGTCGTCCTGCGGTACTGGGAGGACCGCTCCGTGCAGGAGACCGCCGCCGTGATGAACGCCAGCTCGGCCGCCGTACGCACGCGCAGCGTCCGTGCGCTGGCCCGGCTGCGGGAGCTCCTCGGTGAGGACCTGGCCGAGTACGCGGCCCCCTGAACGACCTGTCGATCCGCCACTCACTGATCCGCTCCGTTACCAGAACGGTGGTTTTGCCATGCCCGTGGAACAGCACGAGGACCCCTTCGAGGACCGGCTCGGCGACGCGCTGCGTCAGGCCGGCGGCACCTTCGAAGCCGACCGGACGGCCCTGGTCGCCGGAGGTGAGGTACGGGGGCGCCGTCTGCTGCGACGGCGCCGATCCCTGGTCGCGGGCGGCGTCGCCGGGGTCGCGCTCATCGGAGTGGGGGGCACCCTGCTCCTGCCCGGCGGCGACCGGGGCCAGAACTCCGTGGCGGCCGACCCGACGCCCACGCCGTCCGTGTCCCCGTCCACCACTGCGGCCCGGCCCGTGTCGGCCGACGAGATGCTCCTCGCGCTCAAGGGCATGCTGCCCGAGGGAGAGGTCAGCGGCGGGGACGCGCGGGGCACCGGCTCGGAGCTCAACCCGTACGCGAACCTCGTCTACGACGACGGTGACGGCAAAGGCGCGGTCTCCGTCAGCCTCGGCCGGGTGGAGCCGGGCGGCGACACGGCCCGTGAGGTGACCACCTGCCCGGACGAGAGGCTCGTCCCGCACGACGGCTGCTCCACCACCCGGCTGCCCGACGGCTCGGTCCTCATGCTGTTCCAGGGGTACGAGTACCCGGACCGGCGCGTGGACACCAAGCGGTGGCTCGTCGACCTCGTCACCCCGGAGGGCCACCACGTCACGGTGACCGAGTGGAACGCCGAGGCCGAGAAGGACGCCCCGATCACGCGGCCCGAGCCTCCGCTCTCCCCCGACGAGCTGAAGCGGATCGCCACCGACGCGGCGTGGCGTACGGTCGCCGACGCCATCCCGGATCCAGGAAAGGCGGCACCCTCGGGCCCCGGATCCGAGGCGCCCCCGGCCGCCGACGACGCCGGCGTCCGGAAGACGCTCACCCGGCTGATGCCCCAGGATGTGGAGGCAGTGGCGGGCGGGGGCGGGGGCGGGGGCGAGTACGGCTACGTCGTGGTCGACGACGGCGAGGGCGAGACCTTCGTGCAGGTCAACGTGCAGCCCGGCATCACGGAGGTCGTGGAGCCCAACACAGAGAGCATCGCGGACCAGCTCTTCGGGTCCGGCGCCGAGGTCCTGCCCGACGGCACGAAGCTGACCACCCGGCAGGGACCGGGCGAGGACAAGCCCGGCACGGGACTCGTCATGTGGACCGTCGACACCATGCGTACCGACGGTCTGCGGGTCGTGGTCAGTGCCTTCAACTCCGGGTCGCAGGAGACCGCTCCGACCCGCGAGGCCCCCGCCCTCACCATGACTCAGCTCCGGGAGATCGCCCTCAGCGAGGAGTGGGAGCAGCTGCGCTAGAAGAAGTCCCCCCAAGGCTGGTCCCACACCTGCTTCACGCACAGCACCAGGAACAGCAGCCCCGCGATCCCCAGCATCGCGTTGCTGAGCCGGCCGTTCCGCCACTCCCTCGGAGTGCGGGAGGAGTTGAGGAGCCAGATCAAGGTCAGGGCGAGGAAGGGCATGAACGCCGCGCCCAGCACCCCGTAGATGATGACGAGGCGGAAGGGCTGGCCCTGGAAGAGCAGGACCATGGGCGGGAAGGTCAGCCACAGGAGGTACGCGCGGAACGGCCACGACCGCTCCCGCTCCCCCGAGGCGACCTTCTCGCCGGTGGCCCGGGCACCGCTGCGGTAGCGCTCCACGAAGTCCGCGAACATCAGGCTCACCCCGTGCCAGACGCCGATGAGTGAGGTGAAGGACGTGGCGAAGAAGCCGATCAGGAAGAACTTCGCCGTGGCCGTGCCGTACTCGTCCGCCAGGATGTCGCCGAGCTGGACCAGGCCCTTGTCGCCGCTGGCGAGGGCGATGCCGGCGGAGTGCAGGAGTTCCGCGCCGACGAAGAGCATCGCGATCACGAAGATGCCGGTCGTGAGGTAGGCGACCCGGTTGTCGAGCCGCATGATCTTCATCCAGCCGGTGTCGGTCCAGCCCTTGGCATTGACCCAGTAGCCGTACGCGGCGAGCGTGATGGTGCCGCCGACGCCGCCGATCAGGCCGAGGGTGTTGAGGACCGAGTCCTTCTCGTCGGGGAGGACGGGGAGGAGGCCCGCGAAGGCGTCGGCGAGGTTGGGGGTGACGCGGATCGCCAGGTAGACCGTCACCACGAACATGACGCCCACCAGGACCGTCATGACCTTCTCGAAGACCGCGTACTTGTTGAACCAGACGAAGACCAGGCCCACCAGCGCGCAGAGGATGCCCCACCACTCGAGGTCCATGACGTCGGGGAAGAGCGCCTGGAGGGGGAGGGCGCTGGACGACATCGCCGCCGCGCCGTACACGAAGCCCCAGATCACGACGTAGACCACGAAGAAGTACGTCGTCCAGCGGCCGAGGCTCGCCCAGCCGTCGAAGAGCGTGCGGCCGGTGGCCAGGTGCCAGCGGCCCGCCGCCTCGGCCAGGGAGATCTTGACGAGGCAGCCGATGACCGCGGCCCACAGGAGGGTGTAGCCGAAGTTGCTGCCCGCGATGAGGGTCGCGACGAGGTCGCCCGCGCCGACGCCCGTGGCGGCGACGACGATGCCCGGTCCGATGTACTTCCAGCTGGACTTGCGGGGGTCGGGGCCTGCCCCTGCCTTCCCGGCAGCCGCCCCGGCAGCCGCTCTGGTGCCGTCCGTGCCGCCCGTGCTGCCCGCTTGCTCTCCGGTGGTCTCCGCCATGCCGATCAAGAAAGCGCAAAGCGTACGGGCGCACAAGAGGGCGTGCGTCGATCCGTACGCCATGTCACGCCCTGTCCGCGCGATCAGTGTGCGATGCACACAGGACAGGATGGCCGGACCCAGCCCTTGACCTGTACATGGCACACCAGCACGATGAGCGCCACCCGCACACAGGAGGCGCCGCCGGTTCCCCCACGGCCGACGGCGCCTCCGCGCACGGGCGCACGGAAGCACCCCCCACCCGCTCCACTCCCCCTTCCGGAGACCCCGGAAGCCTCGGAGAACCTAGGAGACTCCATGCGACTCCGCATCCGCGGCGCAACCATGCGCGGCAGAGCCGGGACCACCGTGCTCGCCGGACTGCTGACGCTCGCCCTCGCGGGCCCCGTGGCCGCCACCGCGGCCGGCGACGCGACCGCCTCCGGCGCCGAGCGGCCCGCGGCCTCGGCGGACGACGTCCGCCAGTACGAGATCCAGGCACGGACGGACCCCGCCGCGCGTACCGCGATCCAGCAGACCGGGGTCACCGTCGACGAGGCCGACGAGGAGAGGGTCGTCGTCTCCGGACGGGCCGACCAGATCAAGCAGCTGCGACGGCTCGGGTACGAGGTGAGCCCCCTGGGCGCCGCACCCGACCGCTCGGCCGGCGCGGACGACGTACGGCCCTTCGACTTCCCCTCGGCCGACTCGCGCTACCACAACTACGCCGAGATGAACGCGGAGATCGACCAGCGCATCGCCGCGTACCCGAACATCATGAGCAAGCGCGTGATCGGCAAGTCGTACCAGGGCCGGGACATCATCGCGGTGAAGATCAGCGACAACGTCGGGACGGACGAGTCCGAGCCCGAGGTGATGTTCACCCACCACCAGCACGCCCGCGAGCACCTCACCGTGGAGATGGCGCTGTACCTGCTCCGCGAGTTCGGGGCCGGTTACGGGTCCGACTCGCGCATCACCAGCATGGTGAACAACCGCGAGATCTGGGTCATCCCCGACCTCAACCCGGACGGCGGCGAGTACGACATCGCCTCCGGCTCCTACCGCTCCTGGCGCAAGAACCGCCAGCCCAACAGCGGTTCGTCGTACGTCGGCACCGACATGAACCGCAACTGGGGCCACCGCTGGGGCTGCTGCGGCGGATCGTCCGGGTCACCGTCCTCGGACACCTACCGCGGCGCGTCGGCCGAGTCCGCGCCCGAGGTGAAGGTGGTGGCGAACTTCGTGCGCAGCCGCATCGTGGGCGGCAAGCAGCAGATCAGGGCGAGCATCGACTGGCACACCTACAGCGAGCTGGTGCTCTGGCCCTTCGGCCACACGTACTCCGACACCACCACCGGCATGACGGCCGACGACCGCAACGCCTTCGCCACGGTCGGCGGGAAGATGGCCGCCAGCAACGGCTACACCCCGCAGCAGTCCAGCGACCTCTACATCACCGACGGCACGATCGACGACTGGCTGTGGGGCAACCAGAAGATCTTCGCCTACACCTTCGAGATGTACCCGTCCTCGGCGTCCGGCGGCGGCTTCTACCCACCCGACGAGGTCATCGAGCGGGAGACCGCGCGGAACCGGGACGCGGTGCTGCAGCTGCTGGAGAACGCGGACTGTATGTACCGGTCGATCGGCAAGCAGGCGCAGTATTGCGCCTAGCGCTCGCCGCCCTGCAGTGCCGCGCCCTCGTCGGGGCGCGGCACTGCGCGTTCAGCTCTCCTTCGAGTCCTCGTCGGCCTTGTCGGCCCCTTCGGCCTCGTCGCCGTCCTCGAAGTAGGCGTCCAGCACCTCGTCCAGCCGCGCGTCCCACTCCGCGAAGCGGCTTCTGGACGTCGCCTCGATCTCGATCGGGTACCAGCGGCGGTCGGAGGTGTGCACGGTCACCGTGAATCTCCTGCCGAAGCGCGAGGTCTCGGTCTCCACGGCGCCGATCTCGTCCCAGCGGAACTCGCAGCTCTGGTCGTCCAGGCGCAGCCGTACGCCGGAGTGGTCGGCCACGATCTCCGCGCGGCGGTCGGCGGCCTCGAAGACCGGGCCGTCGGGCGTCTCTTCTCCCTCGTCCGGCGTTTCCTCCGGCGTCTCGTCCGCATCCTGCTCGGCGGACTCCTCCGAGGTCGTGGCCGTCTCCTCCGGCACGGTCGCGGCCTCGGCCTCGGTGGTCTTCTCGTCCTCCTCGGCCTTCTCCGGCCCGGCGGACACGGGCGACGTGAGGCCGGGGATGAACGCCGGGTTGACCGAGGCGGCGTTGACCGATGCGGCGTCCAGGGGCTGGTTGCTCGAACCTATGCGCTGCTCCACAGCGGGCAGTATGGTCGACGATCCTGTGCCGTACACAGCCAGCCCCGACTTCGTTATCGGACGCCTACATGACCCGCACGCGTCTACACGAAGAGGCTCAGCACCGCCGCCACCACGAACCCCGCCACCGACAGCACCGACTCCAGCACCGTCCAGGACTTCAGGGTGTCGCGCTCGCTGATGCCGAAGTACTTGGCCACCATCCAGAAGCCGCCGTCGTTGACGTGCGAGGCGAAGATGGAGCCCGCCGAGATGGCCATGATGACGAGGGCGACGAAGGCCTGGGAGTGGTCGCCCCCGGAGAGCAGCGGGGCCACGATGCCGGCCGTGGTGACGATCGCGACCGTCGCCGAGCCCTGGGCGACCCGGAGGACCACGGAGATCAGGTACGAGAGGACGATCACCGGCAGGCCGAGGTCGTTGAAGGTGTCCGAGAGGGCTTGCGCGATGCCGCTGCCCTTCAGCACCGCGCCGAAGACCCCGCCCGCGCCGACGACGAGCAGGATGTTGCCGACCGGCTTGAGGGAGGAGGTCGACACCGTCTCCAGCGACTTGCGGGACCAGCCGCGGCGGATGCCGAGCAGGTAGTACGCGAGGAAGAGGGCGAGCGTCAGCGCCACGAAGGGGTTGCCGAAGAACTCGATGACCGAGCGGGTGGTGGAGGGGTCCAGCGCGATGGAGGAGAACGTCGCCGCGAGGATCAGGAGCAGCGGCGTACCGATGATGGCGAGGACCGTGCCGAGCGGCACGGGTGCCTCCCGCGGCTCGACCCCCGCCGCTCGCTGCTCGTCCACCACCGCCTGCTTCGCCTCCTCCGCCGCCTCCACCATGTCCTGCGGTACGGCGACGAAGATGCGCTTGCCGATCCAGGCCGAGTACACCCAGGCGGCCATGACCGCCGGGATGCCGCAGACGACGCCCATCAGAATCACCCAGCCGAGGTCCACGCTCAGCAGTCCGGCCGCGGCGACCGGGCCGGGGTGCGGGGGCAGGAAGGCGTGGGTGACGGACAGGCCCGCGAGGAGCGGCATGCAGTAGAGCAGGATCGATTTGCCGTTGGGGGTCCCCCCTGAACCGGAGCCTGTCGAAGGTTCTTGGGGGAGTTTCGCCGCCGCGTAGACGATCGGCGCGAGGACGAAGATGCCGACGTCGAAGAAGACCGGGATGCCGAAGATCAGGCCGGTCAGGCCCATGGCCAGGGGCGCCCGCTTCTCGCCGAACAGGCCGAGGAGCCGGGAGGCCAGCACCTCGGCGCCCCCGCTGACCTCGAGGATCGCGCCGAGCATCGTGCCCAGGCCGATGATGATGGCGACGTGGCCGAGGATGCCGCCCATGCCGGACTCGATGGTGGAGACGGCGTCGGAGCGCTGGACGGTGCCGAAGAGCTCGGTGACGGAGAGGCCGGCCGCGAGGCCCACGGCTATGGACACCGCGAGGAGGGCCACGAACGGCTGGAGTCTGACCCTGATGATCAGGACGAGGAGCAGGACGATGCCGAGGGCGGCGACGGTGAGGAGACCCGCGGTGCCGTCGATGAGGGTGAGCAGGCCGCCGGTGTGCGGCGGGCCCTCGGGGGCGGTGTCGGCGGCGAGCGTGTGGAACGGATGGGGCGAACGGGACATGGGGGAGGTCCTCCGCGTGGATCCGTACTGCTTCCGGGCAGGGCGGGGCGCGGCGCGGCGCCCGGTGGGGTGCCGCGCCGTGCAGGTCGTGCGGTGGTCGGGACCGCGCTCGTCAGCCGAGCACGGCCAGCGCGTCGATCTCGATCAGCAGGCCCGCGGGCAGGCCCACGTAGACGGTGGTGCGGGCGGCGGGCGGAGCGGTGAGCCGCTGCTCCTCGAAGTACTGGTTGTAGATCGCGTTCAGCTCGGCGAAGTGGTCGACGTCCGTGAGGTAGACGCGGATCATCATCACGTCGTCCCAGGTCGCGCCGCCCTCCTCGAGGATCGCCTGGACGTTGGCGAGGGTCTGGAGGGTCTGCTCGCGCAGGGTCGGCCCGGCGGGCGTCGGGGGCTTGCCCTCCTCGGCCGGCAGGAAGCCGACCTGTCCGGCGACCTGGAGGATGTTGCCCTTGCGCACGCCGTGCGAGAACTGGGCGGGCGGGGTGGTGTGGGTCTTCGGGGTCAGGGCGGTCTTGTCGGTCACGGTGCTTCCTCGGTCGTGGGGGTGTCTGCGGGGGTCGTGCCCGCGTACTCCCGGCCGATGGCGTCGGCGGTGCGGCGCACCAGCGGGAGCAGGTCGAGCAGTTCGTCGGCGGTGACGACGACGTTCGGGGCGGAGAGCGACATCGCGGCGACCACCCGGCCGTCGACGCCGCGGACCGGCGCTCCGACGCAGTTGATGGACTCCTCGTGGCCGCCGAAGTCGGTGGCCCAGCCCTGTTCGCGCACCCGCGCCAGCTCGTCGAGGAAGGCGGCGGCGTCGGGCGTCGAACGGGACGTGTACCTCGGGTAGTCGAGCCGCTCCGCGAGCGCGCGGCGCCCGTCCTCGGGCAGGTCGGCGAGGAGCAGTTTGGCCACGGCGGCGACGGTGATCGCGACGGGCTTGCCGATGCGCGAGTACATGCGCACCGGGTAGCGGCTCTCCACCTTGTCGATGTAGAGCACCTCGTCGTCCTCGTGCACGGCGAGGTGGACGGTGTGCCCGCACTCCTCGTTGAGGCGTACGAGGTAGGGGTGGGCGATCTCGCGGACGTCCAGGTTCTCCATGGCCTCCTGCGCGAGGGCGAAGAGGCGGGCGCCCAGGCGGTAGCGGCCGTCGGGCTGCCGGTGGACGAGGCCGTGCTCGTGGAGGGTGCGCAGCAGGCGCAGTGCCGTGGACTTGTGGACGCCGAGCCGGTCGGCGACCCGGCCGAGGTCGGCGGGCCCCTCGGCGAGCAGCGGCAGGATGCGCAGCGCGCGGTCGACGCTCTGGCTCATGCCGTACGTCCCTCCCGTTGCCTCATGCCGTACGTCCCTTCCGTTGACCCGGTGTCAGCGGGGATGTTAGACAGCCGTGAGCGCACTGCACAACGCCCATTGCGATACACGCAACGGCATCAGGGAGGCTCCATGGGTACGGCTACGGAACCGGCCGCGGGAACCGGCCCCCTCGCCCGGCTGGCCGCCGAGCCCGTGGGCCACCGTTTCAAGGGCCTTCCCCCCGACGCCGCCGGCCTCACCGTCGGCGAGCTGGCGGCGGAGCGCCGCAACCTCTTCACCGGCGGCTTCACCACCCCGGTCCTCGCCCTCTCGGCCGAGCGCCTGGAGCACAACCTGGCGCTGATGGAGGTGTACGCCGCCCGGCACGGGCTCGCCTTCGCACCGCACGGCAAGACGTCCATGGCCCCGGAGCTGTTCCGGCGGCAGATCGAGCGCGGCGCGTGGGGGATCACGCTGGCGGTGCCCCACCAGGTGCGGGTGGCGCGGGAGTTCGGGATCGAGCGGATCTTTCTCGCCAACGAGGTCGTGGACGCGGCGGCGCTGCGGTGGATCGCCGCGGAGCTGGCCGCCGACCCGGACTTCCGGTTCGTCTGCTACGTCGACTCGGTGCGCGGGGTGGAGCTGATGGACGCGGCGCTGCGGGACTCCGCCGCCGCGCCGGGCGCGCGTCCGCTGGACGTGGTCGTGGAGCTGGCCGCGGGCGAGGGGGCGCGCACCGGGGTGCGTACGGAGACGGAGTGCGCTGCGGTGGCCGACGCGGTGGCGGCTACGGGGACGCTGCGGCTGGTGGGCGTGGCGGGGTACGAGGGCGAGGTGCCGGACGCCGGTCCGGAGCGGGTGCGGGCGTGGCTGCGCCGGCTGACCGCGCTGGCGGCGGACTTCGACGCGGCGGGCCGGTTCGCGGGCACGGGTGTCGACGAGATCATGGTGAGCGCGGGCGGGAGCGCCTGGTTCGACGCGGTGGCCGACGTGTTCGACGAGCTCCCCGGGCTGTCCCTGCCGGTGCTGAAGCTGCTGCGCTCGGGCGCGTACGTCTCGCACGACGAGGGCCACTACGGCCGGGTCACGCCCTTCGTGCGGGTGCCCGAGGAGGGCGCCCTCCAGCCCGCGTTCCGCCTGTGGACGCAGGTGGTGTCGCGGCCCTCGCCCGAGCAGGCGTTCGTCAACGCGGGCAAGCGGGACGCGGCGTACGACCTGGACCTGCCCCTCGCCCGTACGGTGCGCCGCGACGGCGTCGAGCGGCCCGCCGCCGGGATCACGGTGACGTCCCTGTCGGACCAGCACGCGTGGCTCGCGACGACCGGCGAGGCGGACCTGGAGGTGGGCGACTGGCTGTCGCTCGGCCTGTCCCACCCGTGCACGTCCTTCGACAAGTGGCAGCTGATCCCGCTGGTGGAGGCGGACGGCACGGTCGTCGACTACATCCGTACGTTCTTCTGAGGCGGTCACCGTGGCAGAGCTCGTCATCCGGGACGCGGACGTCGTCGACGGCACCGGCGCCCCCTCCTACCGTGCCGACGTGGTGATCGAGGACGGCAGGATCGTCTCGATCGTCAAGGAGGCCTGGGCGGCCGGCTGCCAGCGCCCCGCCGCGCGCCGGGAGCTGGCCGCCGAGGGCCTCGTCCTGACCCCCGGCTTCATCGACATGCACGCCCACAGCGACCTCGCCCTCCTCCGCGACCCGGACCACAGCGCGAAGGCCGCCCAGGGGGTCACCCTGGAGGTGATCGGCCAGGACGGGCTGTCGTACGCGCCCGTCGACGACCGCACCCTCGACGAGGTCCGCCGGGCGATCACCGGCTGGAACGGGCCCGGCGACGACATCGACTTCACCTGGCGGTCGGTCGGCGAGTACCTCGACCGCCTCGACCACGGCTTCGACGGCCGCGGGATCGCCGTGAACGCGGCCTACCTGATCCCCCAGGGCACGGTCCGCGCGCTCGCCGTCGGCTGGGAGGACCGCGAGGCCACGCCCGTGGAACTGGACCGGATGCGGCGGCTGGTCGCCGAGGGGCTCGAGCAGGGCGCGGTCGGGATGTCGTCCGGGCTGACCTACACGCCCGGGATGTACGCGAAGGACGCCGAGCTCACCGAGCTGTGCCGGGTGGTGGCCGGGTACGGGGGCTACTACTGCCCGCACCACCGTTCCTACGGCGCGGGCGCCCTGGAGGCGTACCGGGAGATGGTGGAGCTGACCCGCGAGGCGGGCTGCCCCCTTCACCTGGCCCACGCCACCATGAACTTCGGCGTGAACGCGGGCCGGGCGCCCGAGCTGCTGGCCCTGCTGGACGAGGCGCTCGCCGCCGGGGCCGACATCACCCTCGACACCTACCCGTACACCCCCGGCTGCACCACCCTCGTGGCGCTGCTGCCGAGCTGGGCGAGCGAGGGCGGTCCCGAGGCGGTCCTGCGGCGGCTGGCCGACGAGGGGACCGCCGAGCGCGTCCGCCACCACCTGGAGGTCGTCGGCGCGGACGGCTGCCACGGCGTACCCGTCGACTGGGACACGATCGAGATCTCCGGCGTGACCGACCCGTCCCTGACGGAGTACGTGGGCCGCACGGTCCGGGAGTCGGCGGCCCTGCGCGGCGAGGCCCCCTGGACCGTCGCCCGCCGCCTCCTCCTCACCGACCGGCTCGGCCCGACGATCCTGCAGCACGTCGGCCACGAGGAGAACGTCCGGACGATCATGCGCCACCGGGTGCACACGGGCGGCTCCGACGGCATCCTCCAGGGCGCCAAACCGCATCCGCGCGCGTACGGGACGTTCCCGCACTACCTCGGCCGTTACGTCCGCGAGCTGGGCGTGCTGTCGCTGGAGAGTTGCGTCGCCCACCTCACCGGCCGCCCGGCGGCCCGGCTGCGCCTGCCCGACCGGGGCCTGGTCCGCGAGGGCCACCGCGCCGACCTGGTCCTGTTCGACCCGGAGACGATCGCGGCGGGCTCCACCTTCACCGCCCCGCGCACCCTCCCGACGGGCATCCCGCACGTCCTGATCGACGGCCGCTCCGTCATCGAGGACGGCCGCCGGACGGATGTGCTGGCGGGGCGGTCGGTGCGCCGTCACACCGCGGGGTGACGGCGGACGCCCCGCGTCCCACGTGGTGGAAAACACGACGCCGGATCCATTACCGGGCCGTAAGCTCGCGGACATGCAGGTCATCCAGTCGACGAAGCTCTCCAACGTCTGTTACGAGATCCGGGGCCCGGTGCTCGAGGAGGCGATGCGGCTGGAGGCGGCCGGGCACCGCATCCTCAAGCTCAACACCGGGAACCCGGCGGCCTTCGGTTTCGAGTGCCCGCCCGAGATCCTCGAGGACATACTCCGCAACGTGTCGACGGCCCACGGGTACGGCGACGCCAAGGGCCTGCTCGCCGCGCGCCGGGCGGTCGTCATGCACAACCAGACGCTCGGCATCGAGACGGACGTCGAGCACGTCTTCATCGGCAACGGCGTCTCCGAGCTGATCGTGATGGCGATGCAGGGCCTGCTGGACGACGGCGACGAGGTGCTCGTCCCCTCGCCGGACTACCCGCTGTGGACCGCCGCCGTCTCCCTCTCCGGCGGCACCGCCGTGCACTACCGCTGCGACGAGCAGTCCGACTGGATGCCCGACCTCGCCGACGTGGAGCGGAAGGTCACCGACCGCACCAAGGCGATCGTCATCATCAACCCGAACAACCCGACGGGCGCGGTGTACGACGAGGAGATGCTGCGCGGGCTGACGGACATCGCCCGCCGCCACAACCTGCTGGTCTGCTCCGACGAGATCTACGACAAGATCCTCTACGACGGCGCCACCCACACGCCGACCGCGGCCGTCGCGCCCGATCTGCTCACCCTCACCTTCAACGGGATGTCGAAGGCGTACCGGGTGGCCGGCTACCGGGTCGGCTGGATGTCGATCTCCGGTCCGCGCGCGCACGCGGACTCGTACATCGAGGGCCTGACCATCCTGGCGAACATGCGGCTGTGCGCGAACATGCCGGGGCAGCACGGCGTGGTCGCCGCGCTGAGCGGCCGCCAGACGATCAACGACCTGGTGCTGCCGGGCGGGCGGCTGAAGGAGCAGCGGGACGTCGCGCACGAGCTGCTGACCCAGATCCCGGGCGTCACCTGCGTCAAGCCGAAGGGCGCGCTGTACCTGTTCCCGCGCCTCGACCCCAAGGTGTACAAGATCAAGGACGACCGGCAGATGGTCCTCGACCTGCTCCGGAGCGAGAAGATCATGGTTGTCCACGGCACGGGCTTCAACTGGACCGAGCCCGACCACTTCCGCGTGGTGACGCTGCCGACGGTGGGCGACCTGACTTCCGCGATCACCCGGATCGGTCATTTCCTGGACGGTTACGCCCAGCCCTGACGTACTTTCGCACTGATCACATTCAGGACTGCGCTCAACTTTAGACTGAATCCAAGCTAGGATGGTCTCCCAACAGGCTTGGAGGCCGTCTCATGTACGAACCGATCCGCACCAAGTCGGTCCACACGATGGCCGGCACCCCCGACTTCCCCCACCGCTCGCGCGAGGAGGAGCTGGACATCCAGCTCGCGGGTCACCTCGCGGCGCTGCTCGCCGTGACGGACGAACTGCGCGCGCTGGCCCCCTCCGCCGACCTGGACACCGCCGCGTCCCGGCTCACCGAGCAGGTGGCCCGGCTGCGCGGAGGACGGCCGCCCGCGCGGTCGTCGGTGGCCGCCGCCATCCACGAGCCGCACCTCGTGACGCTGCACCAGCGGGCGCACGCCCTCGCCGGGCGCGCCCTGGTGGTCGCCGCGTCCCGCGCCGACACCGCGGCCGCGATCCTCGCGGCCGAGCGCATGGACGCGCACGCGTCCGCCCAGGCCGGGCAGCGCGAGCTGAGCACCACCGGCTGAGCGGGGCCCGACCCGCCCCGGCCCTTTCCAAGGCTCCCCCGAACGGCCCCGGTCCGCGTGCACCTGCAACGGCGCGCGGACCGGGTGCCATGGACGTACCCGAGCGGCGACGGTCAGCGCGTGACGTACACCGTCGCCGAGGCGGTCGACGCCTCGTGCAGGTCGTCGCCCGGCCAGCTGACCGTGTAGGTCGTGTTCCACCGGGTGCGCGGCACGTCAGCGATCGTGAACGTGCCGTCGGTGCCGGCCGTCACCGACGACAGCACGCCGCTGCCGAGCCAGTCCTTCCGCTCCACCCTGAGCACGGCCCGCTCCGGCAGCGCCCTGCCCTGCGCGGTGAACGTGCCGGTGATGGTGACGCCGGTCGTGCTCGCCTGCGCCGGGGCGGTGAGCGCGATCGACGTGGGCGCCCTGCCGACGGACACGGTGTGGGTGACGTCCGTCGCGGGCCGGTGGGTCAGGTCGCCGAGGAAGGACACCGTGTACGTGGCGTCGCCGACCAGGCCGGGCTCGTCGAGGACGGTGAAGGTGCCGTCGCCCTTGACGGTCACGGTGCCGAGCTCATGGGTGCCGTCCGCGTCCGTACGGGTCGCCGTGACCTTCGCGGGCTCGGTGGGAGCGGGGCCGTCGAGCTCCAGCCGGCCGCGCACCGCGAGGGGCTCCCCCGCGACGGCCCGGCCGGGGCTGTGGGTCAGACCGCCGGTGAACCGCGTGTCGTGCTGGACCGCCGGGGGCTGGATGATGTGCAGCCAGTACTGGTTGCCTGCCGTGTTGGTGGTGACCGCGAACAGCCGCGAGCCGTCGGCGGACCACTCCAGGCCGCGCGGGGCGACCCGGTCGCCGTCGAGGCTGCCCTCGAAGGCGAACTCCAGCGGTGCCGTGGCGTCGTCCGGATCGGCGGGCTGGAGCAGCAGGTCGGCGGTGGACCCGGTGGCCGCCGCACCGCGCGCCACGTACTTCCCGTCCCCGCTGAAGGCGACCGCCGAGGCGGCGGCCCCGGACGGGAGCGCCCGGTAGCCGGTCGCCGCGTCCGACAGGTCCTCGGCCTCGAGCAGCCGGGTGCCGGCGGAGGCGTCCGCGACGGCGATCCTGGCGCCGTCCGGGGAGACCGCCACGTCCTTCAGATCGAGGGCGCCCTTGCCGTCCGCGTCGGCGAAGCGCCGCCCGGCCGTGCGCACCAGGGTGTCGCCGCTCGCGTCGAACACCGCGAGGAAGGGGTTCGGGGCCTGGGTGTTGGCCGGCTGCCCCATCACCAGCCGGTCGCCCGCCCCGGCCTCCAGCTGGAGCTTGCCGTAGTCGTTCCAGCCGGTGCGGGTCGCGGCGCCCGCGGCGTCGACGGAGTCCAGGTTGGTCGCGGCGGTGGCGCACCCCGAGGGGACGACGTTCGCGTACGGCGCCGTGTGGTACAGCGCGCCGCCGGCCAGGGCGAGGCTGCGGCCGCAGTTGTCGAGGGTGACGTAGGTGCTGCCGGCGAGCTGGTACGTGGCGGTGTCGTACCGCCTGATGTACTCCCGCTCACCCGTGTAGAGCGTGCTCCCGTCGGCGCTGAGCGCGATCCCGGAGACGTGCTGCTGGGTGGCGATCGTGGTGAGCCGCACGCCCCGGAAGTCGTAGACGGCGACGGTGCCCTTGCTGGTGGAGACGCCGACGTTGCTGTCCGCGAGGTACACGCGCTCGCGGACCGAGTCGACCGCCAGCGCCGAGTACGACGTGATCGGCAGCTTGGCCACGGCCTCCGTCGCCGCGTGCGCCGCGGGCGCGGCCGCGACGGTGAGTCCGGTCCCCGCGAGGACCGCGGTGAGCAGCGTGGCCGCGAGACGTCTGGAACGGTGTGCAGTGATCAACTGTGCCCCCCACAGGCTGAGTCGTGTGCCCCACTGAGGCCAGTGGGGCACGTGCACGAAGCATGTAACAGTCGTGGAGATCCCGTGGGCAAGGCGGCGCGGCGAGGTCCCGCACGCCTTTGTGCGGAACCTCGCCTCGGGGGTGGCTCGGCCGGTGCGGGGTTACGGGCCTCAGCCCAGGCGCCGCACCAGGGCGCGGTACTCCTCCCACAGCTCCTCGGGCGTGCGGTCGCCGAAGGTGTTCAGGTGTTCGGGGACGAGGGCCGCCTCCTCGCGCCACACCTCCTTGTCGACGGTGAGCAGGAAGTCCAGCTCGGCGTCCGACAGGTCCAGGCCGTCCGTGTCGAGGGCCGCCCTGGTCGGCAGGGTGCCGATCGGGGTCGCGACGCCCTCGGCCGTGCCGTCCAGCCGCTCCACGATCCACTTCAGGACGCGGCTGTTCTCGCCGAAGCCCGGCCAGACGAACCTCCCGGCCTCGTCCTTGCGGAACCAGTTGACGTAGTAGATCTTCGGCAGCTTCGTCCGGTCCTTGTCCTTGGCGACGTCGATCCAGTGGGCCATGTAGTCGCCCATGTGGTAGCCGCAGAACGGCAGCATCGCGAACGGGTCGCGGCGCAGCTCGCCGACCTTGCCCTCGGCGGCGGCGGTCTTCTCGGAAGCCACGTTCGCGCCGAGGAAGACACCGTGGTTCCAGTCGAAGGACTCCGTCACCAGGGGCACGGCGGTGGCGCGGCGGCCGCCGAAGAGGATCGCCGAGATCGGCACGCCCCTGGGGTCCTCCCACTCCGGCGCGATGATCGGGCACTGCCCGGCCGGGACGGTGAAGCGGGCGTTGGGGTGCGCGGCCGGGGTGTATCCGTTTTCCCTGGCCGACTGCGGCGTCCAGTCGTCGCCCTTCCAGTCGGTGAGGTGGGCCGGGGTCTCCTCCGTCATGCCCTCCCACCAGATGTCGTCGTCGTCGGTGAGGGCGACGTTGGTGAAGATCGCGTTGCCCCACAGCGTCTTCATGGCGTTGGCGTTGGTGTGCTCGCCGGTGCCGGGCGCGACCCCGAAGAAGCCCGCCTCGGGGTTGATCGCGTACAGCCGGCCGTCCTCGCCGAACCGCATCCACGCGATGTCGTCGCCGATCGTCTCCACGCTCCAGCCGGAGACCGTGGGCTCCAGCATGGCGAGGTTGGTCTTGCCGCAGGCGGAGGGGAAGGCGGCGGCCACGTACTTCGGCTCCCCGTGCGGCGGGGTGAGCTTGAGGATCAGCATGTGCTCGGCCAGCCAGCCCTCGTCGCGCGCCATCACCGAGGCGATGCGCAGGGCGTAGCACTTCTTGCCGAGCAGCGCGTTGCCGCCGTACCCGGAGCCGTAGGACCAGATCTCCCGGCTCTCGGGGAAGTGGGAGATGTACTTGGTGGTGTTGCAGGGCC
Source organism: Streptomyces sp. CRN 30 (assembly GCF_034105845.1). Lineage (NCBI taxonomy): Bacteria > Bacillati > Actinomycetota > Actinomycetes > Kitasatosporales > Streptomycetaceae > Streptomyces > Streptomyces sp. CRN 30. The sequence goes on from NZ_JAVRHI010000078.1 coordinate 29,760, forward strand.
AGGGCACGTCCTCCTGGCCGGCCTCCAGCGGGGCGCCGAGGGTGTGCACGGCCTTCACGAAGAAGCCCTCGGGGCCCAGCTCGTCGAGGACCGGCCGGCCCATCCGGGTCATGGTGCGCATGGACACGGCGACGTACGCCGAGTCGGTGATCTCGACGCCGATCGCGGACAGCGGCGAGCCGAGCGGGCCCATGCAGAAGGGGACGACGTACATCGTGCGGCCGCGCATGGAGCCGCGGAACAGGCCCGCCTCCCCCTGGAAGACCTCCCGCATCTCGGCGGGTGCCTTCCAGTGGTTGGTCGGGCCGGCGTCCTCCTCGCTCTCGGAGCAGATGAAGGTGCGGTCCTCGACCCGGGCGACATCGGTCGGGTCGGAGGCCGCGTAGTAGGAGTGGGGGCGCTTGACCGGGTCGAGCCTGCGGAAGGTGCCCTTCTCGACCAGTTCCTCACAGAGCCGCTCGTACTCGGCTTCGGATCCGTCGCACCAGACCACGCTGTCCGGCTGGGTCAGTTCGGCGCTCTCGTTCACCCACGAGATCAGTTCCTGGTGATCGGTGGGGACGGTGGGGGGAGCCGCGATGTCGCGCGCCACGATTGCTCCTAGGTGAGGGTTGTGGTGGTGGAGGCCCCGTGGGGGCTGCGACCCGGATGCTTCTCGGTGGGGACCACTGGCGCTCATCCGGTGCCGACCGCACTCATTTGATCATCCGACGCCTCTGCGCAGATGTCCATAGGGCCTCACAATTGAGCGGCGTGAGCCACGCCACTCGGTGCGGTTCGCCCGATAGATACCCTTATGACACCAGCCGTTGACGCCATGTGTCCGGTGGAGTCCGTGGGGTACGTGAGATCATGGCCACTCTTGGCCACCCCAAGGCCCGCGACTGATACGTAACTTACGGTTCCGTAGGTACGATGCCGGGCATGACTGCGTCCGTCCCCGACGCGCACACGGACCCGCAGGCCGCCGGCCATGGTCCCGTGGCGCTCCCCCTGCCGCATCCGGTCAAGCCCAAGTTCCGCGGCTGGCTGCACGCGGGCATGTTCCCGGCCGTCGTCGTCGCCGGTCTGGTGCTCACCGCCCTCGCGCCCTCCACCCGGGCGCGCATAGCGTGCGGCATCTACGTCCTGACGGCCTGCCTGCTGTTCGGTGTCAGCGCGCTCTACCACCGGGGCAACTGGAGCCCCCGCGCGGACGCCGTCCTGCGCCGGCTCGACCACGCCAACATCTTCCTGATCATCGCGGGCACCTACACCCCGCTGACGCTCCTGCTGCTGCCGGACTCCAAGGGCCGGTGGCTGCTGTGGGGCATCTGGGGCGCCGCGGCGGCGGGCATAGTCTTCCGCGTCTTCTGGATCGGCGCCCCGCGCTGGCTCTACACCCCCTGCTACATCGCGATGGGCTGGGCGGCCGTCTTCTTCCTGCCGGACTTCCTGCGCGCGGGCGGCATCGCCGTGCTCGTCCTCGTGATCGTCGGCGGCGTGCTCTACAGCGCGGGCGGCGTGATCTACGGCATGAAGCGCCCCAACCCCTCACCGCGCTGGTTCGGCTTCCACGAGGTCTTCCACTCCCTCACCCTCGCCGCGTTCGTCGCGCACTACGTCGGCATCTCACTGGTGGCCTACCAGCACCACTGAGACCCGGCCGGACCCCGCCGCACAAGGCGCCCCATGACATCCTGACCCGGTGAACGGACCGGAGATCCACGTCGAGTTCGCCCCCGAGCTGGCCCTGTTCGTCCCGCACGGACGGCGCTCGGGGGCCACCGCGGTCGTCACCGACGGCGCCTCGACGCTCGGCCACGTCGTCGAGTCGCTCGGCGTCCCCCTGACGGAGGCCGGCGCGCTGCTGGTGGACGGCCGCCAGGTGGCCACGTCCCACGTCCCCGCGGCCGGTGAACACGTCGAGGTGCGGCCGGTGACCCGCCCGCAGGCCGTGCCCGGCGCCCCGCTCCGCTTCCTCCTCGACGTCCACCTCGGCACCCTCGCCCGCCGGCTGCGCCTGCTCGGCGTGGACACCGCCTACGAGTCCACCGACATCGGCGACCCCGCCCTCGCCGCCCGCTCGGCCGCCGAGCGCCGCGTCCTGCTCAGCCGCGACCGGGGCCTGCTGCGCCGCCGCGAACTGTGGGCGGGCGCGTTCGTGTACAGCACCAAGCCGGACGAGCAGCTGCGGGACGTGCTCGACCGGTTCGCACCCGAGCTGCGCCCGTGGACCCGGTGCACCGCCTGCAACGGTCCGCTGGAGGAGGCCACCAAGGAGCAGGTCGCCGACCGGCTCGAGGACGGCACGCAGCGGACGTACGACGTGTTCGCGCAGTGCCGGGACTGCGGCCGCGCCTACTGGCGGGGCGCGCACCACGAGCAGTTGGACGCGATCGTCCAGGAGGCGCTGAGCATGCGTACCCAGAGGGGTTGAGTACGCGCGCCGATCACCGGACGGCCGCGCCGGCGGTTGGGTGGACGGCATGGACACGGCGCGCCCGGACACGTACACGCATACGGATACGAAGAGGCTCGACCGGCGCGCGCGCCGCTGGGCGGTCGCGGGACTGGTCCTGCTCCTCCCGACGGCCGTCGGCTCCTGGCTCCTCGTCCTCGCCACCGAGCGCGGCAGCCGCTGCTTCGCCTACCGCGAGGGCTGCGGTCCCGTCCCCGGCGAACTGCTCTGGGTCCTGTTCCAGGCGGCGGCCGCGCTCGGCCTCGCGGCGGCGGTGCTGCCCCGCACCCGGTGGGCGTACGCCAGGACCTCAGCCGTGGTCCTGCAGTGGACCGCCCAGTCGGCGCCGGCCCTGCTGATCCTGAGCGGCGGCCTGTGAGGTCACCCGGCCGCCGCCCGGACAGCCGCTGACGGCCGCGTCCTACCCGTTCAGCGCGTCGCGCAGGCGCTCCGCGTCCGTCGTGGGGGCGTCGCAGGTGAAGTCACGGCAGACGTACGCGGCCGGTTCGCCGCCGACGAGGGGCCGGTCGGCCAGCAGGGGCAGCTCGTCGCTGTCCGGCGCCCCCACGGCGACCACGGCGCCCGGCGCGGTGCCCAGCAGCGCGGTCCGGTGCAGGGCGGCCGTGCCCGGGT
>NZ_JAVRHI010000079.1:0-5380 GCF_034105845.1 Streptomyces sp. CRN 30
GCGGGGGCGGCGGCGTACCCGGCGGCACACCCGGAGACCGCGGCGCGCCCGGAGGCCCAGGCGGCTGCGGCACACCCGGACCGGACGGCGCGGACGTGCCGTCGGCGGGCGTGTGCGGCGCCCGGCCGCCGGCCGACAGCAGCGCGGTCTTCGCGTCCGGCACCGCTCCCGGCGGCGGGGTGCGCTCCTCCTCGTGCTCACTCAGCGGGGGCGCGAACACGGTCTCCGGCAGGGGCACCGAACGGTCCTCCTCCGCACCGGCGTTCGTGTCCGTCCCCGCCCAGGGCGTCGCCCCGGCGGGCACTCCCGGCACCCGGTCCTGCGGCGGCGCGTCCCGCACCTCGTCGGTCCCGTCGTCGGTCCCGCCCGCCACGGGCCACGGCGTGGCGTCGGCCGGAACCGACGGGCCGCCGGGGGCCGCGTGCGACACCACATCGGACGCCGCGCCAGGCACCGCGCCAGGCGTCGCCTCCTGCACCGTGCCCTGTGCCGAGCCGTGCGCCGCACCTGCCTCCGTAGCCGGACCCGACCCCGGACCCGAACCCGAACCCGAACCCGCAGCACGGTCACCGCTCCCGTCGGACGCGCCCGCCCTCCGGTCCGGAATACCCAGCCTGTCGGCCGCCTCCTGCAACCACTCCGGCGGCGTCAGCAGGAACGACGTCTGATTCAGGTCCACCCGCTCCGCGGGCGGCGCCGGCTCGGCGGCGGCGGTGTCCTTGCGCCCGTACTCCTCCTCGTACCGCCGGATCACCTCACCCACCGGCAGCCCCGGCCACAACGTGGCCTCACCGCTGTCCCGGGCGATCACCGCCCGCAGCGCACCGCCGTCCGACCGCGGACCGTCCGCCCGGTCCTCGGCCCACACCACGAACCCCAGCTCGAACTCCCGTACCCGCACCTCACGGTGCTGGTAACCGGGCACGTCCCCGTTGATCCACTCGTCGGCGCGCTCCTGCGCCTGCGCGAAAGTCACCATCGCGACACTCACTCCCCCGCCGACGCCGGCGCCGACGCCGACGCCGACGCCGAAGAGACGGGCACGGCGCGCGCGAAGGCCCCGTCCACCATCAGGTTCGCCACGGTCTCCAGCTCCGGCGGACTGCCCGCCAGCCGCGTCAGGAACGCGTCGAAGTCGTCACCGCACGGCAGCAGCAACCGTTCCACCCGCTCCTGCGGCGCCCACGAGGGATCCACGTCACGGGCGTCGTCGTACGCGCAGAACCACACCGACCCCACCCGGTCACCCCTCACCTTCACGGCCAGCAGCCCGCCCTGCACGAACGCCACCCCGAGGTAGTCCTTCGTCAGATGGTCCCGCAGGCACTTGTTGACGTACACGAGGTCGTTGACCGCGGCCTCGTCCCGCACCGTGAAGAACGGCTGGTCCACCAGCACACCCAGCCCGGCGTCCAGCGCCACCCCCACCGGAGCGCACCCGCCGGCCGCCTTCAGGAACGACCGGTACGGCCCCGGCAGCCGGTACCCCAGGTCCTCCTCGACCCCCAACACCTGCTGCTCGGTCACCGACACCAGCGACTTCGGCAGCCCGAAGTGCGCCGGCCGGGTCTCCTGCAACGGCCGCGTCCCCCGCTTGCCGTGGTCCACCGCGGCCGTCGCCACCCCACCGTGGTGCCGCAGCAGCGCCTTCACCTCGACCGGCACCAGCTCCAGCCGCCGGTTCCCCGGGACGTGGTGCCAGGTCCAGCCGTGCGGCGTCGCCACCGCCGGCACCGTGGCCCACAACTCGTGCCCGGACGCGGCCAGCGCGGCGTTCGCCGACACGTAGTCCGTCAACCTCAGCTCATCCACACCGAACCCTTCCGGGGGATCGGCGATCTCCGCAGCGGCCCGCGCGTAGGGCGAGAAATCCGGGAAACCGTGCGCGTCGACCCGCACACCCCGCGGATGACGCGCGGCCCGGACCGGGTCCGGGAACTGCACGACCTGCCCGGCGTAGGCCGCGTTCGGCGGCACGGTCTGCTCCCCGGTCCGGCGGCCGGGAGGAGCCCCCAGCCCGAGCCGACCTGTCGTCATGGCGGTTGCCCCCTGCGGCTTTCTGTCCGGCTGTGTGGATCGCGACCGCCTGCTGCACAGGTCGCGACTGCCGACAGCCTAAGCGGTACGGCCACACCGGTCACCGGACCACCGGGTCGGTGACCAGCCGTCACCCCGCGGTGACGCAATGGCCAAGCCCGGGCGTGTCGCGACGCCCCAGCTTCCGCACCAGCCACGGCGTTTGGCAGTCTGTGTCCGCTGTCGGGGGGATCCACAGGGAGGGGATGACGATCTTGAACGCGACGACCCGGGCCAACGCACCCGGCGACCCCAGGGTCGGCTGGAGCGCCACCGAGACCGCGCACGCACCCGCCCTCCACCACCGCCGCGACGGCATACTCCCCACCATCGCCGCGGCCCTCTCCGTACGCGGCGCCACCCTCACCGGCACCGCCGCCCGCAGCGACACCCCGCCGGCCCTGCACCCCCTGGTGCGGGACTTCCTGGACTCCCTCGCCACCGACCGGCGCGACCGCTTCACCGGCCGCTGCGCCGAGGCGATCCTCATCTCCCGCCACCTCACCGCCGCCGACACCACCCGCAGCAAACGCGCCGCCCGCAAACCCATGACCAACGGCGAGGCCCGCAAGGCACTCAAACACGCCAAACTCACCGCACGCCGCATCCGCGAGGACGGCGACCCCCTGCACGGCAGCTTCGCCGCCCCCTGCCGCGCCTGCACGGCCCTCAGCGCCCACTTCGGCGTACGCATCGTCGACCCCGCGCAGAAGACCTGACGCCACACGCACCCCGCACCCCGCACCCCGCACCACGGCGCCGCCCCGGACCCGGTGACCGCCGCGCCCCATCCTCGACGAACGAAGGCAGATGCAAGCCGACCGCCCCTCCCCCGACCTCCCGGCCCAGCGCGCACAAGGGGGACCGCCCACCCGCTTCCCCGCCCCCGTGGACACCGCCCTGCGCACCGCAGGCTGGCAGCCCGGCCGCTGGGACATACGACAGGCCGAGGTCTGGGCCGACGCCCTGCGCGACCACCGCTCCCCCGCCGGCCACCGCCACGCCGTGTTCCCCGCCGCGGTCGAGGCCTGGTCCGAGTTCGGCGGCCTGCACATCACCTCACCGGCAACGGGCCGCCAGCTCGCCCCCGCCACCCTCCACCTGAACCCCCTGCACGGCCTCCACATGGCCCGCACCCTCGGCGACCTCGGCCGCGCCCTGCACACCGAGGTCGCCCCCCTCGGCCAGGAACCCGACACCCACACCCTGCTCGCCGTCGACGCCGTGGGCCGCGCCTACGCCCTCGACCACACCGGCGACTGGTACCTCGGCCCCACCGTCGACCAGGCCCTCACCGCCCTGCTGACGGGCATACCTCCGGTCCGGCTGACGGCGGGCTGACAGGACGGGTCGGCACGGCGGACCGTCACGACGGACCGGCACGACCGGCCGGCACGGCGGACCGAGCACGCGCCACGCGCCGGGGCCGCCCCCACCCCGGCCGCCCTCCGGCGCACTACGCCGGAATCACCGCCGACACCCGGAAACCCCCGGCGTCCGTCGGCCCCGACACGAACACCCCACCCAGCGCCGCCACCCGCTCCTTCATCCCGACCAGACCGTTCCCCCCGGACGGCAACCCGGCGGCCGACGCGTCCCCCTGCTCCGGCGGCGGCTCGTTCTCCACCTGCATCGCGATCTCCGCGCCCCGGTACGCCAACCGCACATGCGTCCGCGCCCCCGCCGCGTGCTTGTGCACGTTCGTCAGCGCCTCCTGCACCACCCGGTACGCGGTCTGCTCCACCTCACGGGCACAGTCCCGCGCCTCCCCCTGCACCGACAGCCGCACGACCATCCCCGTCGCCGCCGACTGCCCGACCAGCTCCTCCAACTCCGCGAGACACGGCCCCTCGGCCGGCTCCGCACCACCCCGCGACCCGGCGGGCGCCCCCGGGGCAGCGGCGGCCACCGCCGCCCCCACCGCGGCCGACGCCGCAACCGACGCCGACACGGGAACCCGCTCGGGCTCGGGCACAGGCGCGGTCCCGGGCGCGGGCACAGCCTCGGACGCCGACCGCTGCCCGGGCACGGACTCCGCCCGCCGCACCTGCCCGACCTGCCCGTCCGCCGACCGCAGCACCCCGAGCATCTCCCGCAGCTCCGTCAGCGCCTGCCGCCCCATGTCCCCCACCAGCGCCGCGTTCCGCACCGCCTTCTCCGGGTCCTTACGGGCCACCGCCTGCAACGCCGCCGCGTGCACCACCATCAACGACACCCGGTGCGCCACCACGTCGTGCATCTCCCGCGCGATCCGCCGCCGCTCCTCGCCCCGCGCCCACTCGGCCCGCTCCTCGGCCCGCTCCGCCAGCAGCTGCAACTCCCGCTCCAGCGAGTCCGCCCGCTCCCGCAGGCTCTCCATCAGCCGCCGCCGCGCCCCCACGTACAGGCCCAGCAGCACCGAGGGCGCCGTCAGCCCGATCGCCATCGTGAGCGCCCCGAACAGCGGGAACCACGCCCCGTGCAACTCGGGGGACTCCCGCACCACCCGCGTCGTCTCCACGAACGCGACGATGAACACGCTCACGAAGGACATCCCCGACAGCGTCGCGATGATCCGTCTCGGCGCCTCGGACGCGGCCAGCGTGTACAGGCCGACGACCCCCAGCAGGAAACCCATCTGGGCCGGCGCGACCGCGATCGCCACCAGCACCACGGCGACCGGCCACATCCGCCGCACCAGCAGCACGGAACCGGCCAGCAGACCGAACACCACCCCCACGGCCGCGGGCAGCCCCGCGTCCCGCGCGAACACCACACCCACGGCCGCGCACTCGAGCGCGGACAGCAGGGCGAGCCCCACGTCCAGCACCGCGCCGCGCCGCTGCGCCCACCACCACGGACCTGCCGGACCTGCCCTGGTCCCGGTCCCCGCGTGCTCTTCCCCCGTCGTGGTCATGCCTCCACCCTACGGGCGCCGGGCGCGGCTTATCCGGCGAGTTTTCCGGACTGGCCTACACCACACCGCGCGACCGAACGGAAGCGAAACCCGCCGATATGCCTCGAACTGCTGAATCGCTCACCGTTCGACCCCGGAAGCGATCGTTCCGCCCGGACGGTGATCACATGACACATTCACCCGACAAGTACGCCGACTTCGAGGGCCTGCGGGAACGGGCGGTCGCGCTGCGACGCGAGGGCCTCAGCCGCCGGCAGATCCGCGACCGGCTCCACGTCGACAACAACGACCTCCTCAACCGCCTCCTGGAGGGCGAGCCCGCTCCCGAGTGGACAAAGCGCCCCAACGCGAAGGACGACCTGAGGGCGAGGGCGAGGGAGCTCCGACTGGAGGGCCGGACGTACGACC
>NZ_JAVRHI010000080.1:0-21389 GCF_034105845.1 Streptomyces sp. CRN 30
AGCCCATCGCCGCGATCGCCGGGAGGCGGCGGGCGGCGGTGCGGAACGTGCCGTGCGGCCGCTCCGGCGTCCCCTCCGAGCGCGGGAAGAACTCGTACCAGGCGCCGTACAGCGCCCGCTCCCGCTCCACGAGGAGCGGCATCGCGGGGGAGGAGGTGACCAGCTCGCGCAGCGGATGGCGGGCCAGTACCGCCTCCACCTCGGGCGTCAGCGCCGCCGCCAGCCGGGTGGACACCGGCAGCGTGTCGTCGCGCAGCGCCGCCGCGGCGGCCCGGACGAGGGTCCGCCCGGAGCGGTCGGGCACCCCGGCCGCCGCCCACTCGTACAGCTCGGCGCCCTCCTCCAGCACCAGACCCGTGTCGATGCCGGCCGGCACCTTGATCCGCGCGTGCCGGCGCCAGGTGGCCAGCGGATCGCTCCACGCCTCCACCCGGTAGGTCCAGCGCCCCGGCGCCGTCGGGGTGACCTCCGCGCCCCACCGGTCCGTGCCCGGCGCCAGCTCCCGCAGGGGCGTCCACGGTCCCGGCCGCCCCCCGGGGTCCTCGAGCACGACGTTGGCGCCGACCGCGTCGTGTCCCTCCCGGAACACCGTGGCCGACACCTCGAACGCCTCACCCGTCACCGCCTTGGCCGGGCGCCGCCCGCCCTCCACCACCGGGTGGACGTCACGCACCGGGATACGCCCGATCTCCGGGGTCGTGCCCATCGGTTCTCACCTCCGCCGTTGCTGAAGCCGGGTCAGGATCAGGGACCCGGACAGGGATCACACCGCGCCGGAGGGGACCGCACTCCCCGCCGGGGTCAGCCGCTCCACGGCCGACGGGTTCAGTCCTGCCACCAAGGGCCGGTCGTCCCGCTCCTGCACATGGGTGACCAGACCCGCCCGCAGATACCGTTCGGCCGCGTCCGCGGCCTCCCGCGCGCACCGCTTGCCCATCAGCACGCACAGGGTGTAGCCGGAGTCCTCGAACACGGTCCGGGCCGCCAGGTCGGCGGGGGAGGCGAGCATCGACCGTTCCCGGGCCCGGTAACGCCGCAGCTGCCGGGCGACCTCGTCTTTGGCGGGTAGCAGCATGGTGCCGTTCCCTTCCGGGACTCGATGGACGTGTTCCCGACCCTCGGGCGGCACCGCGCGCAGGGGCACGGATCCGTTACGGGCGATCGAGTTCTTCACACATGGTGCACGGACGGCGACGCAGCGTCTTGTTGGATCTTCAACCATAGGTGTCACCCGCGCATCACCCCTCACATGGCCCTCTCGTGTTGCACGAATGGGCTACTGCTCGCAGGCTGGAGTCACTCAGAAGCGATACGCACTCACGCTTCGTGTTCGGGGCTCGTTCCGCCAGGGACGAGAAGGAGCGCGAGCCTCGCGGTGAGGAGCAACCGACGATGAAGACCGCTGTGCCCTGCTACTACCACCTCGACGTGGAAGTGAGCCCGGAACGGGTTCGACAGGTCAAACGCATCCTGGCCGCTCACCTCCGGTACTGGAACCTGGAGAATCTCGTCGAACCCGTCTGCGGCGCCGCCGAGATGCTGCTGCGGGCGATCGACGAGCACGCGAGCGACAAGAACGTCTCCACGGAGATGTGGTGGAACGGCCAGCACCTGATCACGGCCGTCGGCGGCAACGACCACGGGCTCCGCCCCGACCAGGACCTGCGCGGCTGCCTGGAGCACCTCGCCGCCACCAGCGACGGCTGGGGCTGCTGCGCCACCGACACCGGGGCCAAGGTCATCTGGTTCTCGCAGCGCGCCCGCGCCGGCGAGCGCGTCCCGCTGGTCGCGTCCGCGCCGCTGCCCATCACCCAGGAGGGCCTGGAGGTGCCGCGGGAGATGCTGCCCGTGGCCCGGCTGGCCGCCCCGGGCGCCGCGGGCGGCAACGGCCTCCTGGAGGAGGCCCGGTGAGCGCTGCGAGACCCGACTGGAAGGGGGCGCCCGTCTGGAGCGGGCACCCCTACCCGCTGGGCGCCGTCCACGACGGACAGGGCACCAACTTCGCCCTCTTCAGCGAGGTCGCCGAACGCGTCGACCTCGTCCTCGTCGACGAGGACGGCCGCCACCACAGCGTCCCCATGCCCGAGGTCGACGGCTTCGTGTTCCACTGCCGGCTGCCCGGCGTCGGCCCGGGGCAACGTTACGGCTACCGCGTGCACGGGCCTTGGGACCCGGCCGTCGGCCACCGCTGCAACCCGGCGAAGCTGCTCCTCGACCCGTACGCCCGTGCGGTGGACGGCCAGGTGGACAACCACCCCTCGCTGCTGGAGCGGACGCCCGGCCGGCCCGACCCGTCGGACAGCGCCGGGCACACCATGCTCGGCGTGGTCACCGACCCCTCGTTCGACTGGGGCGACGACCGCCCGCCCCGCCGGCCGTACGCCGACACCGTCATCTACGAGGCCCACGTCAAGGGCCTCACCCGCACCCACCCCGACGTGCCGCCCGAACTGCGCGGCACCTACGCGGGGCTCGCGCACCCGGCGATCGTCGAGCACCTGCTCTCGCTGGGCGTGACCGCGGTGGAGCTGATGCCGGTCCACCAGTTCGTGCACGACGGCGTCCTCCAGGCCCGCGGCCTCGCCAACTACTGGGGCTACAACACCATCGGGTTCTTCGCCCCGCACAACGGCTACGCCGCCCACGGCACCCGCGGCCAGCAGGTCACCGAGTTCAAGACGATGGTCAAGGCGCTGCACGAGGCCGGCCTCGAAGTCATCCTCGACGTCGTCTACAACCACACCGCCGAGGGCAACGAGAACGGCCCCACCCTCTCCCTGCGGGGCATCGACAACGCCTCGTACTACCGCCTGGTCGACGGTGACTGGCAGCACTACTACGACACCACCGGCACCGGCAACAGCCTGCTGATGCGCCACCCCTACGTACTCCAGCTGATCATGGACTCGCTGCGGTACTGGGTGACCGAGATGCACGTCGACGGGTTCCGTTTCGACCTCGCGGCCACCCTGGCCCGGCAGTTCCACGAGGTGGACCGGCTCTCGGCGTTCTTCGACCTCATCCAGCAGGACCCGGTGATCAGCCGCGTCAAGCTGATCGCCGAGCCCTGGGACGTCGGCGAGGGCGGCTACCAGGTCGGCAACTTCCCGCCGCTGTGGTCGGAGTGGAACGGCCTCTACCGCGACGCCGTACGGGACTTCTGGCGCGGTGAGGACCACACCCTCGGCGAGTTCGCGTCCCGGCTGACCGGCTCCTCCGACCTGTACCAGCACAGCCGGCGCCGCCCCCGGGCCAGCGTCAACTTCGTCACCGCGCACGACGGCTTCACCCTGCGCGACCTCGTGTCGTACAACGACAAGCACAACGAGGCCAACGGCGAGGACAACGCGGACGGCGAGAACCACAACCGCTCCTGGAACTGCGGCGCCGAGGGCCCGACGAGAGACCCGGCCGTCCGGGAGCTACGCGCCCGGCAGCAGCGCAACCTCCTCGCCACCCTGATGCTCTCGCAGGGCATCCCGATGCTCTGCCACGGCGACGAACTCGGCCGCACCCAGCGCGGCAACAACAACGCCTACTGCCAGGACAGCAGAGTGTCCTGGATCGACTGGAAGCTCACCGCCGAGCAGCGCGGGCTGCTGGACTTCACCCGGCACCTCATCGGACTGCGCGCCGCCCACCCGGTGCTGCGCCGGCGGCGCTACTTCCGCGGCGACACGGTCACCCACGCCGGCCAGCCGCTGCCCGACCTGGTCTGGCTGCGGCCCGACGGCCGGGAGATGACCGACGACGACTGGCGGCGCCCGGACGCGCACGCCGTCGGGGTGTTCCTCAACGGCGACGCCATAGCCGAACCCGACCCGTGCGGCCGGCCGGTCGTCGACGACTCCTTCGTGCTGCTGCTCAACAGCCACTGGGAACCGACGGAGTTCCGGCTGCCGGACGAGTCCTACGGCGAGCGGTGGACCACCCTGGTCGACACCGCCGAGGCGGAGGGCGTCCCGGACGAGGCGGAGCACAAGGCCGGCACCCGGCTCACCGTGGAACCCCGCGCGCTGGTGCTGCTCTCCCGGCCCTCACACACCGGCCGGGAGAGCACATGAGGTCAGGGCTCGCGGCGCACGGTCACCGTGAACCGCGCGCCGTCCGGGTCGCGGAGCACGGCCTCGTCGGCGGCCGACGACAGGACGCTGCCGCCGTGCAGCTCCGCGGCCCGGACGCAGTCCATGACGTCCGGCGCGAAGAAGTGCACCTGCCAGTGCGGCCTGATCGCCGGGTCGGGTGCCGCCTCCAGGGCGCCCGACTCGATCCGCGCCACGGCGTCGCCGGCGCTGCGCAGGACGACCTCGCCGCCCTCGTAGCCGACCTCGCAGGCACCGGGCTTCCCGGTCGCCCAGTCCAGCACCTCGCCGTAGAAGATGGCCGCGTCGAACGCGTCGCGGGTGCGCAGCCGGATGAAGGCCGGCCGGTCGCGGCGCCAGGTCTCCCAGTCGGTGAACAGGTCGCCCTCCCACACGCCGAAGGAGGCGCCGTCGCGGTCGGCGAGGAGCGCCGCCCGGCCCGGCGGGAAGGAGATCGGGCCCACCGCCGCGGTGCCGCCGCGCTCCTGGACCCGGCTCGCCACCAGGTCGGCGTCGGTCACCGCGAAGTACGGCATCCAGGCCACCGCCATCTGCCACTGGGAGGCGACGGCGGCGATCCCGGCGACCGGCGCGCCGTCGGACAGGGCGATCCGGAAGCGGTCGCCGAGCTGTGCCGGTCTCCACTGCCAGCCCAGCACGGCGGAGTAGAACTCCTCGGTGGCCTTGAGATCACGGCTGGTGAGCGTCACCCAGCAGGGGGCCCCGAACACGGAGTGCGTGGAGAGTACGTTCCTCGCGCCGGTGGGGGAGGTCATGTCGTGGTTCATAAAGGTCGCGTCCTGGTCTCGTCCACCGGCAGCCACCGGTTCCTCACCAGTGTCCAGCCGGAACCGCCGCATGCGCCTGCCGAGTACCCCTACGAGACCAGCGAAACGACGCCGGTTGACCCCGGACGGCCCAGTGGCAGGGAGGCAGTGCGGTGACGAGCGCGACCGAGCGGGAGATGCGGGAACAGATACGGCAGTTGCAGGAGGCGGTCGTGTCGCACGCCGTCGTGGACCAGGCGATCGGGGTGGTCGTGGTCCTCGGCCGGGTCGCGCCCGACCAGGGCTGGCTGGTGCTGAAGGAGGTCTCCCAGCACACCAACCTCAAGTTGCGCGGCGTCGCGGAACTGATCCTGGTCTGGGGGCGCACCGGGGCGATGCCGGACGGCGTCCGGACCGCGCTGGAGAGCGCTCTGGACCGCCACGCCCCGGTCCAGGTCCCCGGCGCCCCGCTGTCGGGGGGATGACTCGGCGGGGACCGTCAGGGCGACGACTCGGCGAGGATCTCCTCGCGGAGCCGGGCGAAGCAGCCGCTGAGCAGCCGGGAGACGTGCATCTGGGAGATGCCCAGCTGCTGCGCTATCCGGCTCTGCGTCATGCCGCGGAAGAAGCGCAGGTAGAGGATGGTGCGCTCGCGCTCGGGCAGCGCCATCAGACAGGGCTGGACGGCCACGCGGTCCACCACGGTGTCGAACGCCGGGTCCGGACCGCCGATCGCGTCGCCGAGGGCGTAGCCGTCGGTGCCGGGCATCTCCGCCTCCAGCGACAGCGCGGTGAAGCACTCCAGCGCCTCCATGCCGGCCCGGACCTCGTCCGTGGTCAGCAGCGCGTGGTGGGCTATCTCCTCCAGGGTCGGGGAGCGGCCCGGGGTCGTCTGCGCCAGCTCCTTGGCGGCGCGGCGGACCCGGTTGCGCAGGTCCTGGACCCGGCGGGGGACGTGCAGGGTCCACATGTGGTCGCGGAAGTGCCGTTTGATCTCGCCGGTCACGGTGGGGACGGCATACGCCTCGAAGGCGTGGCCGCGGGCCGGGTCGTAGTGGTCGACGGCCTTCACCAGACCGAGGGCCGCCACCTGGTACAGATCCTCCAGGCTCTCGCCGCGGCCCCGGAAGCGGACGGCGATCCGTTCGGCCATGGGCAGCCAGACCCTGATCAGCTCGTCGCGCAGGGCCTTGCGCTGCGGGCCCTCCGACAGTCCGGCCAGCCGTTCGAAGGCCGCTTTGGTGTCGGGGGCGTCGTCGTGCGGGTGCGATGTGGTTCTGCCGGCGATACGGGTCATGCGCACCTCCCTCGGCAGGGGTGGGCGTGTCCAGGGACGCTCTTTCAAAACAATAAGCCAATTAGAGTGATATGTCCCACTTGCAGCTTGTATGCCAGTCGTCGCTCCGCGTCGCGAACGTGATGTGCGGCACGCTCGCCGAGGCCCCGCGCCCGCCCGCCGGACCGTTCTTCCTGCGCAGCGCTTGATCATCGAACAAAAAGGATGAAAACCCTGGCCACCGCGCATTTGGCTCATTTGACAGTGCACTGAGCACACAGATAGGAAGCAGCTCCAAGAGGTCGAGAGGGTGCAGCGTGTACGAGCCGAACGTGGTCGGGGACTGGCAGGAGTTCGACGAGCACCCCGGACTGCGGGCCCGCGTCCACCGGGTCGAGGTCGGCGAGCCGCCGCGCGGCCGGGACGACGCCGCCGAGGGCCTCACCTACTTCCGTCTCCGCGTCACCGTCGAGAACCGCAGCGAGCGGGCGTTCTGCCTGCACCTGGAGGACGGCCAGATCGACGTGCGGATCGGCCCCGACGGCGAGGGCGCCTTCATCGACTGGCGCAACTCCCAGTTCGTCGAGGGCTTCGACGTCCATCCACTGCGCCGGGCCACCGCCGTCGTGCACGCCGCGGGCGCCGAGGCGGACCTGGCCCGGGTGGACGTCCAGGTACAGCTGCGGATCGACGACGAGTGGACCGGACGGCGGCTGTGGACCGGCGCCGTCGGCGCCGGCCCGGGTCCCGCCGGCACGTGCCCGTCGGCGTCCCGCGAGGAACTGGCCCACCAGCTGACCGCGTTCCTCCGCGACCAGGCCGAAGAGGGCACCGCCTGACCCGGGCGTCCCCTAGTGCGGGATGCCGTCGATGATCTCCCGGGCGCCCTGGCGCAGCAGGGCGACGGCGACCGACGTGCCGAGGGTCTCCGGGTCCAGCCGGCCCGCCCACTCGTGGGCGTTCAGCCGGGTCTTGCCGTCGGGGGTGAAGACACAGGCCCGCAGGGAGAGTTCACCGCCGCGGTCCACGCGCGCGTACCCGGCGATCGGGCTGTTGCAGTGCCCCTGGAGGACGTGCAGGAACATCCGCTCCGCGGCCGCCTCCCGGTGGGTCACCGGATCGCCGAGCGGGGTGACCGCCTCGATCAGCGCGGTGTCGTCCTCACGGCACTGCAGCGCGAGGATGCCCGCGCCGATCGGCGGCATCATCGTCTCGGGCGACAGGATCTCGGTGATCACGTCCGTGCGGCCGATGCGCTCAAGGCCGGAGGCGGCCAGCAGCAGCGCGTCCGCGTCACCGGCCGCGAGCTTCTCCAGCCGCCGGTTGGCGTTGCCGCGGAACGGCACGCACGCCAGATGCGGGTGGGTGGCGCCCAGCTGGGCGATCCGGCGCACCGACGAGGTGCCGATCCGGGTCCCCGGCGGCAGCTCGTCCAGCGGGAGGCCGCCCGGGTGGATCAGCGCGTCCCGGATGTCGTCCCGCCGCAGGAACGCCGCGAACACCGTGCCGGCGGGCAGCGGCCGGTCGGCCGGGACGTCCTTGACGCAGTGCACGGCGAGATCGGCCTCGCCCGCCAGCAGCGCGGCGTCGACCTCCTTGGTGAAGGCGCCCTTGCCCTCGACCTGGGACAGGTCTCCGAGCCACTTGTCGCCGGTGGTCCGCACCGGCACCACCTCGGTGCGCACACCGGGGTGGCGGGCCGTCAGTTCCTCGCGGACCCGGGCCACCTGGGCCAGGGCCATGGGCGAGTCACGGGAGACGATACGGATCAGTTCGGGAACGGACATGCGGACACGATAGTGGCCGCGAGGCCCCCGGACGGGCCGGAGGCGCGGATCAGGCGTACGCGTCGAAGTCGATTCCGGACGGCTTCGCCGACGCGAGGTGCGAGGCGAAGCTCGCGTCCTTCAGGCCGAAGTTCGCGCTGCCGAAGTCGTAGGCGCTCAGCGTGGCACGCAGGCCCGCCGGGTAGCCGTCCCAGCCGACCAGCGTCGGGTACTGCCAGGTGCCCTGGTGGTTCTCCGGCGGCTCGTCGCCCGCGGTCGCCAGCCGGAAGCAGTGCGTGCTGATGCCGTCCTTGTGGTAGACGACCTTGGCGTGGCTGCCGTCGAAGCGGACCGCGGACCGCGCGTGCACGGTGAACGAGCCGTGGTTGGAGGTCGACACGTACTCCACGGCGCCGCCGCGCACCCACACCACGACGTGCTCCCAGTCGTGCCGGTGCCCGCCGATACTGGTCCCGGCGAGCGCCTGGTCCTTCTCGAAGTACAGGCCGTACATGTACGCGCACCAGTCACCGTCGCACTTGGCGCGCGAGTAGCCGTTGGTGTTGGTCAGGTCGGAGGCGTCCCGGCAGTTGCCGTTCAGCGCGCCGGTGGGGTTGAGGCCGCCGTTGACCGAACCGTCGGAACCGATGGCCGGCGTGGGGTAGCAGCCGTCGGTGTCGTAGTCGAAGGCGGGCTGGTAGGCGCTCTCCTGCGCGGTGGCGTTGCCGGGCAGGGCGGGCGGCGGGGCGGCGAAGGCGGTGGCGGGGAAGGCGACGACCAGGGCGGCGGCCCCGGCGAGCGTGCCGAGCCATCTCCTGCGGCGGATGCGGAACATGTTCGAAGACACTGCGACTCCTCAAGGGCGCAGCCCAACGGCTGTGGGGGGACGGGGAGTTCAGCATCCCGTCCGTTCACTCCCGTGCCAAGGGGGTGCGGGCGTCACGGTGGTGAAGGCCGGCCCAACAGTTCCTGATCAGCCCCGCGGTTCACCCCGTGTCACACCAGGTCGTCCGGAATGTCGGCCGCCGACTCCTCGGGCGCCAGGTCGGGCCGCAGCCGCAGCCAGGACGGCTGGCGCAGCATCCCCTCCCGGGTACGGGTGCTGAACCGGACCTCGCCCACCAGCCGGGGCACCACCCAGCGGGCGTCCGGCACCGCCGGCACCGGGTCGAACGGGCATGAGCCGGTCGCCGCGACCCGCAGCAGCCCGGCCAGCTCCGCGCGCTCGGCCTCGCTCCAGCCGGTGCCCACTCCGCCCACGTACCGCAGCCGGCCCGCGGCGCGCTGCCCGACCAGCACCGCCCCGGGCAGACCGGTCAGCCGCCCCCGGCCGGGCAGCCAGCCGCCGATCACGACGTCCTCGCTGCGCAGGTTGCGGATCTTGATCCAGGCCCGGGAGCGGACCCCCGGTTCGTACACCGAGTCCAGCCGCTTGCACACCAGCCCCTCCAGGCCGTGCTCGCGGGTGGCCCGCAGCGCCTCCTCGCCGTGGCCGACCAGTGCCCTCGGCACCGACCAGGCGGGCCCGCCGAGCCCCAGCCCCTCCAGTTCCCCGCGGCGCCGGGCGTACGGCAGCGACAGCAGCGGCCGGCCGGCCAGGTGCAGCGCGTCGAAGAGCACCAGGTGGGCCGGGACCCGTGCCGCGCGCCGCGCCGCCAGGGCCGGGGAGTGCGCGAGGCCCATCCGGGACTGGAGCAGCTGGAAGTCGGCGCGGCCCTCCTCGTCCAGGACGAGGACCTCGCCGTCCAGCACCGCGGGGGTGGTGCCGAGCGCGGCGCCCAGGGGCCGCAGCTCGGGGTAGGCGCCCGTGATGTCGAGACCGGACCGGGCGCGCAGCAGCACACTGCCGTCCCCGGGCAGGTAGGCCACCACCCGCTGGCCGTCCTGCTTGGTCTCGTACGCCCAGCGCGCGTCCCGCGCCGCCGGCGGCAGCGAGCCGGGCGTGGCGAGCATCGGCGGGATCAGGGGCAGCTCCACGCAGGTAGTCCTCGACGCGCCCGGCCGCCGCCACGCGCGGCCGGGGCCGGGTTCGCCTGAACGGCGCCGGTCGCCGGAGCCCCGGCAGCCTGTCGTACTGTACGGAAAGGACGGCCGCCCGACGGCGGTGACCTGCGGCGATCCGAGGGACCGGCCGCCGCGGGACGAGCGGGACGGTCCCGGCGGCGGTGGTCATGGCGGGCAGATCGGTACGGGCGGAGCAGGTGGGCGCGACCCGGCGGCTGATCCTGACCACGGCCGAGCGGCTGTTCGCCGAGCACGGGGTGTACGCGGTCTCCAACCGGCAGGTCAGCGAGGCCGCGGGGCAGGGCAACAACGCCGCCGTCGGCTACCACTTCGGCACCAAGACCGACCTGGTCCGCGCCATCGCCCAGTACCACTCCGTGGGCATCGAGGCCAACCGCGCCCGGCAACTGGCCGCGCTCGGCGCCTCCACGGACGTACGCGACTGGGTGGACTGCCTGGTGCGGCCGCTCTACGACCACCTCGCGTCGCTCGCCGGCCCCACCTGGTACGCGCGGTTCTGCGCGCAGGTCATGACCGACCCGGCGCTGCGGCAGCTCATGGCCGAGGAGTCCTTCACCTCGCCGTCCCTGCGGCCGATCCTCGACGGGCTCTCCCCGTGCCTGCCGGAGCTGCCCGCGCACGTACGGACCGAGCGCGGCGAGATGGCCCGCCACCTGATCGTGCACACGGCCGCCGAGCGGGAACGCGCTCTGGCCGAGGGCGGGCCGACGCCGCGCGCCAGCTGGCAGGAGGCGGCGGACGGGCTGGTCGACGGGATCGTGGGCATGTGGACGGCGCCCGTCACACCGCGCCGCCGCTGAGGAAGACGGACGGCGCCTGTCACACCCGGCCGCTGAGGGAGGCGGGCGGGGTGCGACGGGCGCCGGAGGGGTCGGACGTCAGCGGGCGAGGCGGATCTCGGTGATCGTGTCCTCGGCCGTTCCCGCGCCCGACTTGTCGACCACGTAGGCGGTGCCGTCGGCGACCTCCACGTGGTTGGGGTTGGCCCCGGTGGCGACGGTCTCCTCGACGACGCCCTTCCTCACGTCGACGCGCGTGACGTTCGCGTCGGTGCGGTTGACGACCAGGACGTCGCCGGAGCGCTCGTCGGTGGCGACCGACAGGGCGCCCGCGCCGGTGGCGACCGACTTGGTGACGGCGCCCTTCTTGAGGTCGATCACGGAGAGGGTGCCGGAGGTCTGGTCGGCGGTGTAGGCGGTTTTGCCGTTCTTGGAGAGCGAGACCGAGATCGGGCCGTCGCCGGCCGGGACGAAGCTCGGCGTCGTGGAACCGCGCTTCACCACGATCAGCCGGTCGTTGTTCATGTCGGCGGCGTAGAGCGCGCCGGTCTTCTCGTTCACGGCCAGACCGGTCGGGCTCGCCCCGTCGACGGTGACGCGCTCCTTCTCCTTCAGGGACTTGCTGTCGAAGGCGACCAGGGTGCCGTCGCTGAAGCCGCTGGCCCAGACCGTGTTGTGCTTCTCGTCCACGACGATCTCGCGGGCGTGGCCCACGTTCGGCAGGGTGGCGAGGTGCTCGCCGGTGCGCTGGCTGTAGACCGACACCGTGTTGTTGCGGGTGTTGGTGGTCCAGACGGTGTTGTGCTCGTCGTCCACGGCGACGCCGTAGACGGCCTCCACGGCACCGGTGGCGGTGTCGGTGACCGGCGGCGTGATGTCCGACTTGACCGTGAGGGTCCTGGGGTCGACCTTCAGCAGGTGGGACTCGGTGACCGGCGGGCGGCCGACGGCGGCGGTGACCCACAGCACGTTGTTCCGCTCGGAGTAGGACGACTGGTACAGGCCCTTGGTGAGCGAGGCGGTTTTGACCGACGAGCCGCTGCTGTGCGCCGAGGCGGTGCCCGCCAGGGTCAGGACGCTGCCGGCGGCGACCGCCACGGCGACGGCCGAGGCGACCGCGGTGCGGCGGTGGGTGCGAGTGCCGGTGAGGGACATGGTGGGAGAACTCCCTTGCTGAGAACCGGTACGGGACCGGCGGTACCGGAGGTACCTGTGAGTTGCTGGGTGCTGCGGTGCTGCGGTGCTGCGGTGCTGCGGGGAAAGTGGCTTGCGGGGACGCCGGGGGCGTCCGTGGGGCTCAGGCGGTCGCGGGCGGCGTGGTGCGGCGGCGGACGACCATGAGCGTGGTGGCCGCGGCTCCGGCGGCTCCGCCGACCGCTGCCGCCGCGGCGGCCCAGGCGACGGTCGCGACGGAGACGGAGCCGTCGGGCGAGGCGGCGACGAGGCTGCCCGCGGCCTCCGGGGCGGTGGTGGAGGAGGTGCCGGCCGAACCGGCCCCCGCGGCGGCCGCGTCCACGGTGAACTCGACCTTCAGCGAGGTCGGCGGGTCGGGCGCCAGGAAGCGCAGCCAGTGGGCGCCGGCGGAGGTGTCCGCGGGGACGGTCACGTCACCCTCGTAGGAACCCTTCGCGTCGGTCTTCCACTGGCCGAGGATGGCCTCGTCGTCGAGTTTGACCGTCACCTGCTTCCCGGCCGGGAACTTGGTGACCACGAAGTGCAGGGTGCCGCCGGGCTGCACCTCGCTCGCGGTGATCTCTGCCTTGGCGCCGGCGTCGTTGGTGGCGCTCGCCGGTGCGCCGGAGGCCGCCGGGACGGGGGT
Source organism: Streptomyces sp. CRN 30 (assembly GCF_034105845.1). Lineage (NCBI taxonomy): Bacteria > Bacillati > Actinomycetota > Actinomycetes > Kitasatosporales > Streptomycetaceae > Streptomyces > Streptomyces sp. CRN 30. The sequence goes on from NZ_JAVRHI010000080.1 coordinate 12,515, forward strand.
CGCGGAGCCGCCCGAGGCGCCGGACGCGGAACCGCCCGCGCTGACGGCGGACGCGGCGGTGCCGGACGTCACCGTGAAGTCGGCGCGCAGGCTGGTCGGCGGGTTCGGGGCGAGGAAGCGCAGCCAGTGGGCGCCCTTCGTGGCGTCCGAGGGCACGGTGACGGAGCCGGAGTACGACCCGTCGGAGCCTACGGTCCACTGGCCGAGGATCTTGCTGTCGTCCAGTTTGACGGTGAGCTGCTGCCCGGCGGGGAAGCCGGTCACCCGGAAGGAGACCTTGCCGCCGGCGGCGACGCGGGAGCCGCCGGTGATGGCGGCGGAGGTGCCGGAGGCCGCCGAGGACGAACTGCCGGACGACCCCGAGCCGGACGACCCGGAACCGGAAGATCCCGAGCCCGACGATCCCGATCCCGACGATCCGGAGGAGCCCGATCCCTCGCCGGACGACCCGCCCGACCCGGACGACCCGCCCGACCCGCCCGATCCGGACCCCGACGTCACCGTGAAGTCCGCCTTCAGGCTGGTCGCCGGGTCGGGCGCCAGGACCCGCAGCCAGTGCGCACCGGCGGCGGTCGACTTCGGCACGGTCACCGTGCCGGAGAAGGTCCCGTCGGACTTCACCGCGCCCTTCCACTGGCCGAGGATCTCGCTGTCGTCCAGCTTCACCGTGACGTCCTGGCCCTTGACGAACCCGGAGAGGGCGAAGGAGACCTTGCCGCCCGCGGCGGCCTTGCCGCCGCCGGTCAGTTCCACGGCGGGGTCGGCGGCGGGGGCGGTCGTCTTCGTGGGCGCCGGGGTGGGTGTGGGCGTGGGTGTCGGGGTCGGGGTGGGGCTCGCGGCGGCGGTGACCGTCAGGCTCTCGCTCTTCACGCTCGTCTGGGGAGCGAGGAACCGCAGCCAGTGGCCGCCGCCCGCGGCGGTGCCGGCGGGGATCGTCACCGTGTCCGAGACGCCGCCGTCGTCGCCGATCGTGAACTGCTGAAGCAGGGTGGCGTCGTCGAGCTTGACGCTCAGCGTGCCGCCGGCCGGGAAGCCGGTGACGGTGAACGGAACCTCGCCGCCCGCCCGCACGGAGGTGGCGCCCAGGGTGACCGCGGGAGCGGTCGTGTCCGCCGCCAGAGCCACCGTGTCGGTGACGCCCGCACCGTCGGCGCCGGCGGCGGCCAGCGGTACGGCGACGAGGGCCCCGAGGCCCAGGGTGGCACCGGCGGTCAGGGCGACCACGCGGCCCAGCCGGGCACCGGAGGGCGAAGCGGATCTGTCAGAGGTCATGATGGCTGCTCCTGGCAGGCGAACGTCCCCGGAAGGACGCTTGAGGAGGGAGCACGTTGGGGGCGGCGGACAGCCGGCGCCAAAGGCGACGTGCGATCAAGTAAGGTAAGGCTAACCTAATCTGAAGATCGTGAGCAGTCAAATGGATCCCGCACGCAACCTCCTCGCCGCGCCGCCCCGCGACACGCCGCACCACCCGCCCCGGCTGCCCCGCCCGCATCCCGTGCCTCGGCTCACGGAGCCCGTGTGCGAACTGCCGGGCCCCGACGGGACCGAGGAGTTCTGGACCGAGGTCGGCCGCCTGGGCACGCCCCTGGTCGGGCCCGACCCGCGGGGCGATCCCGGCCACCGCGCGGTGACGTTCCTGTGGCGGGGCACCCCGGCCACCCGGGCCGTCGAACTGCTGCCCAACAAGCTGGGCGACCCGCGCGCCCCCGAGGGCAACCTGATGGAGAACGCGCCGGGCACGGACGTGTGGCACCTCACCCTGCGGCTGCGGCACGACTGGCGCGGAACCTACGACGTGCACCCCGACGAGGGCGACCCCGGCCTCGTCCCCGGCACGCCCGACTACTGGCGGCGGCTGCGCGCCCGCCCGCGCACCGACCCGTTCAACCCGCGCGTGCTGCCCCGCCGCTGGGGCGGCGGCCCGGTCGCGTACGCCGAACTCCCGGGCGCCCCCGACGCGTCCGGCTGGCGGCCCCGTCCGGACGTCGCGCGCGGCACCCTCACCGAACACCGGGTGCCCTGCGCCCTGCCGGGCGGGGACCGCCGGGTGTGGCTCTACGCGCCCCCCGGTGCACGGCGGCCCGCCGACGGCCTTCCGGTACTGGTCCTGCTGGACGGCGAGCACTGGGGCCCCCGGCTCGGACTGCGGCACCTGCTGGACAACCTGATCGCCGACGGACGGATCCCGCCGCTGGCCGCCGTGCTGCCCGAGGCCGTGGACGAACCCACCCGCTGGGCGGAGCTGAGCTGCCGGCCCGAGTACGTCGCGCACCTCGCGGACGAACTGCTGCCGTGGGCGGCGGGGCACCTCCCGGTCACCGCCGACCCGGCGCGCACCGTCGTCGCCGGGCAGAGCCTCGGCGGGCTCACCGCCGCCTACGCGGCCGTGGCGGCGCCGCACCGCTTCGGCAACGCCCTCGTCCAGTCGGGCTCGTTCTGGTGGCCCGCCGGGGAGCACGCCGAGTGGCTGACGGGAGCGCTCGCGCGGGCGCCCCGGCTGCCGGTGCGGTTCCGGCTCTCCTTCGGCGAACAGGAGTGGGTCGCCTTGCCCGCCGCCCGCCGGCTGCGCGACACGCTGCGCACGCGCGGGTACGACGACTCCTCCTACCGGGAGTTCAACGGCGGCCACGACTACCTGTGCTGGCGCACGGAACTCGCCGACGGCCTCGTGGAGCTCCTGGGCCGCTGACCCGCACCGGGTCGCGCACCACACAGGCGGCGGCCCACCCCGCCGGCACCTCCACGTCGGTGACGGTCCAGCCGGGCAGCCCGGCGGGGCGGACGCCGGTGCCGAGGAAGTGCCCGCGCAGGGCGTCACCGGACAGCCCCTCGCCGGTCGCCTTCAGGTACGCCTCCTTCCGCGTCCAGCAGCGCGCGAACGCGCCGGGGCGCGCCCCGGCGGAGAGCAGCGCCAGCTCCGCGCGTTCGGCGCGGTGCAGCGACCGGGCCGCGTCCTCGGCGAGGCGCGGTTCGGGCACCCGCTCGACATCCACGCCGACCGGCCGGGCGGCCAGCGCCACCAGGGCGAGACCCGCGGTGTGCGAAAGGGAGAAGTGCACGGCGTCCCCGGCGGAACCGGCCACGGCGGGGCGGCCGTGCGGGCCGCCGCAGCCGGGACAGGGCAGCCGGGTCAGCTCCACCTCGGCGGGCGGAACGCCGAGCCGGTCACCGAGCAGCCGCCGCAGCGCGCCGTGCGCGGCCACGTACAGCGCCCGCTCGGCGGGCCGCCGCAGTGCCGCCGCCCGGCGCCGCTCGGCGGCGTCGAGGACGTCGAGGAGCGCCACGTCGGGCGGCGCGTCCGGCGCGGGAGCGCGGACGGTCCACAGGGACGCGCCCAGCCGCTCCGCGGCCGCCACGCACACGGCCACCCCGGCGGCCGTACTCATGACCGGCCCTCCCGCGCCGTGCTCATGAACGCCCCGCCCGCGCCGAACTCCGGACCGGCCCCCACACGCCGCGTCCACGCACTGCTGACGACCGCTCCTCGCACTCCGTGCTCACGGCCGGTCCGTCGTCAGCCGGGTGAGGCACGTCGCGTGCGGGGCCGGGCCGGAGAGGGCGGTCCAGCCGGCCGGTACCGCGCGCCAGGCCGGCCACAGGGACCGCAGCCCCCCGGCGTTCACCAGCACCAGGTGGCTCGCCCGGCCGTCGTCCGGCCCCGCGTCGAAAGGGCTCGCGGTGTCGGCGCTCATGCGTCCAGCTCCTTGAGGCGGGCGGTGAGGACCGCGGCGATGTCGTCGAGGTACCGGTCCCGCATCAGCTGCGGATGGGTGCAGTCCAGATCGAGGTTGACGATCTCCCCGGTGACGTACGGGCGCCAGGACTCACGGGTCAGCCAGTCCTCGGCGCGCGGCGCGGCGGCCGTGAAGAAGAGCACGTCACCGTCGTAGGCCCGGTGGGTGTGCTCGCGCATCATGCGGGCGTGGTTGGGGACGATGTCGACGATCCGGGACAGGGCGCGGTCGGTGAGCCCGGCCAGCGGGCTGCCCGCCGCGCGCAGGGTGGCGAGCACGTCCTCGCGGGTGCGTTCCCCGGTGCGGTCGAAGCCCGCCATGCGCAGGACGGCGGTGAGCGCGTCGCCCTCCTCGGGCGCGGGCCGCTCCCGCCACTGCTCGGCGGGGAACGCGTCGAGCAGCGCGAGGAGTTCGACCTCCTCGCCGGCCTCCTGGAGCAGTACCGCGACGGTGTGCGCGAGGACGCCGCCGACCGACCAGCCCACCAGGCGGTACGGGCCGTGCGGCCGGACCTCCCGGATGCGGGCCGCGTACTCCTCGGCCTCCTCCTGGAGCGTGCGCGGCAGTTCCTCGTCGCCGACGAGCCCGCGGGCCTGGAGGCCGTACACCGGCTGCCCCGGTCCGAGCCGCGCGGTCAGTCCCGCGTAGCACCAGGCCAGGCCGCCCGCCGGGTGGATGCCGAACAGCGGGGTCGCGTCGCCCTCGGTGCGCAGCGGCAGGACGATGCCGAGGGCGTCGTCGGCGGCGGGCGCGGCGGCGTCCAGGCGGGCCGCGAGCGCGGCCGGGGTCGGTGCCTCGAACAGCGAGCCGATGGTCAGCTCGGTGCCGAACTCCTCCCGGACCCGCCCGACCAGCCGTACCGCGAGCAGTGAGGTGCCGCCCAGGTCGAAGAACGCGTCGTCGGGACCGACCCCGTCGGCGCCGAGCACCTCGGCGAACAGGGCGGTCAGCGCCTCTTCGCGGGCGGAGGCGAACGGCCGCGCGCCGCCCTCGCCCGCGAAGACCGGGTCGGGCAGCTCACGGCGGTCCAGCTTGCCGTTGGGGGAGAGCGGGAACGTCTCCAGCGCGACCACGGCCGCCGGGACCATGTGCTCGGGCAGCTCACGGGCGAGCGCCGCCCGCGCCCCGGCGGGGTCGGCGTCGCCGGTGATCCAGCCGACGAGCCGGTCCTCGCGGACCAGCGCGCAGGCCGCGTCCACGCCGGGCAGGGCCGTCAGCGCGGCCTCGATCTCGCCGAGTTCGATGCGCTGGCCGCGCAGCTTGACCTGGTGGTCGGTGCGGCCGAGGTACTCCACCTCGCCCTGCTCCGTCCAGCGGGCCAGGTCACCGGTGCGGTACATACGGGTCCCCGCGGGGCCGAACGGGTCGGCGACGAACCGCGTCGCGTTCAGCTCCGGGCGGCCGAGATAGCCGACGGCGAGCTGCGCGCCCGCCAGGTACAGCTCGCCCGGCACGCCGGGCGGGCAGGGCTGGAGCGCGGCGTCCAGGACGTGCAGGCGGGTGTTCCACACCGGCCGGCCGATCGGCACCGGACCGGAGTCCGCCGGGTCGCACCGGTGGTAGGTGACATCGACGGCGGCCTCGGTCGGCCCGTACAGGTTGTGCAGCTCCACCCCCGCCAGCGTCCGCGCGAAGACCCGCGCGGTCTCGCGGGGCAGCGCCTCGCCGCTGCAGAACACCCGGCGCAGCACGTCCGCGCAGCCCGCGGCCTCCGCCGCGCCCAGGAACACCTGGAGCATCGACGGCACGAAGTGGCAGGTGGTGACGGAGCGTTCGCGGATCAGCCGAGCCAGGTACACCGGGTCCTTGTGGCCGCCGGGCGCGGCGACGACCAGCGTCGCGCCCTCGCGCAGCGGCCAGAAGAACTCCCACACCGACACGTCGAACGACGACGGCGTCTTCTGCAGCACCCGGTCGGCCGGGGTCAGCCCGTACTCGGCCTGCATCCAGCGCAGCCGGTTGTCGATCGCCCGGTGCGGCACGACGACGCCCTTGGGGCGGCCCGTCGAACCGGAGGTGTAGATGACGTACGCCGGGTGCGCGGGGGTGAGGGCGCGGGCCGGGTCCGTCCACGCGTACCCGGAGGTGTCCAGGCCGTCCAGGACGACGACCTCGGTGGCGGTGTCCGCCGGGAGGCGCCCGGCGCGGTCGGTGACCGCGCACACCGGCGCCGCGTCGTCGAGCATGTACGCGAGCCGCTGCGCCGGGTACTCCGGGTCCAGCGGCAGGTACGCGGCGCCCGCCTTGACCACGGCGAGCAGCGACACGATCAGCTCCACCGAGCGCGGTACCGACACCGCGACCACGGTGCCGGGGCGGGCGCCGAGGGACTGCAGGTGCCGGGCGAGCCGGTTGGCGCGGGCGTTCAGCTCCGCGTAGGTCAGCGCGGTGTCCTCGAAGACCAGCGCGGTGGCGTCCGGGGTGCGGGCCGCCTGCGACTCGATCGGGCCGATCAGCGTGGTCGGCGGCAGGGCGCGCTCGGTACGGTTGAACTCCTCGGTCACCAGCAGCCGTTCGGCGGGCGTGGCGATGGAGTGGGTGCCGAGCGCGGTGTGCGGGTCGGCGTCGGCGAGCCGGTCCACCAGGTGCAGGAACCGCTCCTGGTGCGCGGCGAGGTCGCCGTCCCCGTACAGGGCGGGGTTGCCGTCGTGGTCGATGCGCAGCCCGCGGCCGTCGGCGCGGTCGTAGATGTTGACGGTGAGGTCGTCGACCGGCCCGGCGGACAGGTTCCGGGCGCGCGCCGGGGTGCCCGCGAAGTCCACGCCGTAGTCGAACGGCATGACGTTGACGAGCGGTCCGACCAGGGCCCGGCTCTCGCCCAGCAGCCCCAGGTCGCGGCGGATGTCCTCGTAGCGGTAGCGCTGGTGGCGGCGGACCGCGCGGATGCCGAGGACGACCTGCCGCACCAGTTCGGCGAAGGTCGCGTCGGGGGAGACGGCCAGCCTGAGCGGCAGCACGTTCATCACCATGCCGGGCACGCGCAGCGCCACCGACCCCATACGGCCCATCATCGGCAGGCCGAGGACGACGTCGGTACGGGCCGTGGCGCGGGCGGTGTACAGGGCCTGCGCGGCGATCAGCACGTCCGGCCAGGTCGCCCGCAGCCGCCCGGCCAGCTCTTTGAGCCGGTCGGTGGTCTCCGGCGACAGGTAGGCGGTGCGGCGGTGGAACGTACGGGAGGGCAGCGCCCCGCGGCCGGCCAGCCGGGGTGCCTCCGGGCGGTCCCCGAAGCCTTCCGTCCAGTGCGCGCGGTCGGCCTCGAAGGCCGCCGAGGACCGGTAGGCGGCGTCGTCGGCGACGAGGTCGGCGAGGTTCTTGAAGGTGCGCGGCGGGGGCTCCTCGCCGCGGGCCAGCGCCGAGTACACCTCGCCGGTGCGCCGCACCAGCAGTGAGTAGCCGTAGCCGTCCATGACGAGGTGGTGGATGCGCTGGTACCACAGCCACCGGTCCGCGCCGACGCGGAAGAGCGCGTGCCGGAAGAGCGGACCTGAGGCCAGGTCGAACGGCTCGGCGAGGTCGGCCCGCATCCACGCCTCGGCCTGCTCGGGAGTGTCCGACTCCCTTACGGTCAGCGGCAGTTCGACGCTCGGCGCGATGTGCTGCCGGGGCCCGTCGGGGGTGTCCTCGACGCGCACGCGCAGCGAGTCGGCCTCGGCGGTCACCCGGGCGAGCGCCGCCGCGAACAGCACGGGGTCGAGCGGCCCGTCGATCTCCAGGCACTCGGCGGTGTTCTGCGCGGGGCTGAGCGGGTCGAGGGCCTGGGCGTACCACATGCCCGACTGGGCCGCCGTCAGCGGCAGCACGGCGGGCGCGACGGGGGCGCCGAGGCCGGCCGTGGCTGTCATGCCGCCCCCAGCAGCGGTACCCAGGCCTCGATGGCCGGCTGCTCGGCCAGGTCGGCGAAGTCGGCGCGCACGGCGTGCTCGCGGCGCCAGCGCTCCAGCAGCGCCATGATGCGGACCGAGTCCAGGCCGTAGTCGACCAGGTTCTCGTCGACGGGGATGTCCGAGGGGTCCTCACCGAGGCAGTCGGCGACCTCGGTGCGTATCAGGTCGAGGGTGAGCGCCATGCCTCAGACCTCCTTGAGAAGTGTGTCGGTGGTGGTCACGACCGCGCAGCGGCCGGCGGCCCAGCGCAGTGCCATGTCGTGGTCCGCGCGGGAGAAGTCGGCGACGGCGTCCGCGACGACGAACGCCCGGATGTCGCGCTGCCAGGCGTCGGCCGCGGTCATCAGCACCCCGATATGCGCGTACACACCGGCGATGACGAGCTGGTCGCGGCCCTGCTCGCGCATCAGGTCGGCGAGTTCGGTGCGGACGAACGCGCTGTACTTCCACTTGGTCAGCACCGTGTCCCCGTCCGCCGGGGCCACGGTCTCGGGCGTGGCGAGCTTCGCGGGGTCGTCGGCGACGCCGGGACCCCAGAAGTCCAGCTGGAGGCCGCGCTGCTCGGGGGTCTGGCCGCCGCGCTGGGCGGAGTAGACGACCGGCACGCCGAGGCGGCGGAACTCCGTCAGCAGGCGCGCGGTGTTGGCGAGCATGCCGGTCAGCGGCTGCTCACCGGCGGGGAACGCGCCGAGGAAGTGCTGCTGGAGGTCGTGCACGAGCAGGACGGCACGCGCCGGGTCCACGGTCCAGGACACGCGGTTGGCGGGAAGCTCCTCCGGTGCCGGGAGCGGGTAGGGGGCGATGGCGGGAAGCGCCATGGGGGGAGTCCTCTCGTAAGCGGGGGAGCGGTCAGGACTGCTCGGCGGCGGACCGCAGGTGCTTCTTGCTGACCTTGCCCACGCCGGTCTGCGGGAAGGCGTCGACGAACTCGACGAGGTCGGGAACCTTGTAGGCGGCGATGCCGCGTTCGCGGACGAACCGTTTGATCGCGACCGGCTTCAGCGGCTCGGCGTCCTTGCGCAGGATCACGTAGGCCAGGGAGCGCTCGCCGAGGTACTCGTCGGGGACCGAGACCACGGAGACGTCGTGCACGGACGGATGGGCGAGGACGATGTTCTCGACCTCCTCGGGTGCGATCTTCTCGCCGCCGCGGTTGATCTGGTCCTTCGCGCGGCCCTCGACGACGAGGTGGCCGGTGGGGGTGCGGCGGACGATGTCGCCGGTGCGGTAGAAGCCGTCCTCGGTGAAGGAGCG
>NZ_JAVRHI010000081.1:0-5599 GCF_034105845.1 Streptomyces sp. CRN 30
CCTCGGGATGTCCGACGCGGGCGGAGGGGCGCGCAGGAGCCCGTCGGGCGGGCCGCGGGCGCCCCGAGGTGCGTCACGCGGGCTCACCGCTTCGGGGTCGCTCCCATGGGCCCGTGCGCGGGCCCGGGCGTGCGGCGCCCGCCGGTGACGCCCGTCACCGGGTACGAGGACGGGCGGTCACCCCTTGTGGAAGGGATGACCGCCCGATTCACCGGCCTGATGCCGGCGCTGGCTCGTCGTGGTGCGAGTGTCAGCGTTCCTCGTCGCCTGCGGACGCCGGAGCGGCTGTCAGCCGCTCGCTCTCGTCCTGTATCTCTGCGGCGATCTTCTTGAGCTCCGGCTCGAACTTGCGGCCGTGGTGAGCGCAGAAGAGCAGTTCTCCACCGCTCAGCAGCACGACGCGCAGGTAGGCCTGGGCGCCGCAACGGTCGCATCGGTCAGCGGCCGTCAGCGGGCTCGCGGGGGTCAGAACAGTAGTCACGTCGCCTCTTCTCTAGCTCGACGAGCTGTCGTACCAGGGTCAACATCCAACCAGGCCGAAAACGTTCCCGCTCGCGGCATTTCCACGAAAAAATCTTTCCGGGCCGGCTGTGTGTTGCCGGTTGGCGGCGAATGTGCCGTAGTGCATGTCTTTGGTCGTACGGATTCGCGCTGTCTGTCGGTGGTCAAGTCCTCACCGGCCCCGTCGCCGGTTGTTCATGAGGACGTGCCCGGAGCCTAAATGGTTCATGCCTCGAAGGGAACGTGATATGTACTTCACTCCAACGAGGGATCGAACGCTCGTGCGACTCTGGACTACTCTGAGGCCAGGGGAGGGTGGCGTGACAACGGCTCTACCAGGCCTCGGTACCCTCAATGCGGCGACCGAGCCGCGTCCTTACCCATGAGGACCCCATCTGAAATTCAGCGAGGAGCGAACCGCGTGACCGCCGACACGTCCGTGCCGTCCACAGCGCTGCTGACAGGAGCAGACCGGGACGGTTCCAACTACACCGCGCGGCACCTGCTCGTCCTCGAGGGGCTCGAGGCCGTGCGCAAGCGCCCCGGTATGTACATCGGATCGACCGACAGCCGCGGTCTGATGCACTGCCTCTGGGAGATCATCGACAACTCCGTGGACGAGGCCCTGGGGGGCTACTGCGACCACATCGACGTGATCCTCCACGACGACGGCTCCGTGGAGGTCCGTGACAACGGCCGCGGCATCCCGGTCGACGTCGAGCCCAAGACCGGCCTCTCCGGTGTCGAGGTCGTCATGACCAAGCTGCACGCCGGCGGCAAGTTCGGCGGCGGCTCCTACGCCGCCTCCGGCGGTCTGCACGGTGTGGGCGCCTCCGTGGTGAACGCGCTCTCGGCCCGCCTGGACGTCGAGGTGGACCGCGGCGGGCACACGCACGCGATCGGCTTCCGCCGCGGTGTCCCCGGCGCTTTCGCGGGGAACGGACCGGACGCCAAGTTCGAGGCCGGGAGCGGCCTGCGCAAGGCCAGGAAGATCCCCAAGAGCCGCACCGGCACGCGCGTGCGGTACTGGGCGGACCGCCAGATCTTCCTCAAGGACGCCAAGCTCACCCTGGAGACGCTGCACCAGCGCGCTCGCCAGACCGCGTTCCTGGTGCCGGGCCTGACGATCGTCGTCCGCGACGAGTTCGGGCTGGGCGAGGGCGGCAGCAAGGGCGAGGAGTCCTTCCGCTTCGACGGCGGCATCAGCGAGTTCTGCGAGTACCTGGCGAGCGACCGGCCGGTCTGCGACGTCCTCCGCTTCTCCGGGCAGGGCACCTTCAGGGAGACCGTCCCCGTCCTGGACGAGCACGGGCAGATGACCCCCACCCAGGTCACCCGTGAGCTCGGCGTCGACGTGGCCATGCGCTGGGGGACCGGTTACGACACGACCCTCAAGTCGTTCGTCAACATCATCGCCACGCCCAAGGGCGGCACCCACGTCGCGGGCTTCGAACAGGCCGTGGCCACCACCATGAACGAGGTGCTGCGTACCAAGAAGCTGCTGCGCGTCGCCGAGGACGACATCGTCAAGGACGACGCCCTGGAGGGCCTCACCGCGGTCGTCACCGTGCGGCTGGCCGAGCCGCAGTTCGAGGGCCAGACCAAGGAGGTGCTCGGCACGTCGGCGGCCCGCCGCATCGTGGCGAACGTCATCTCCAAGGAGCTCAAGGCGTTCCTGACCTCCACCAAGCGGGACGCCGCCGCCCAGGCGCGGGTCGTCATGGAGAAGGCCGTCGCCGCCGCCCGTACGCGGATCGCGGCCCGCCAGCACAAGGACGCACAGCGCCGGAAGACCGCCCTGGAGTCCTCCTCGCTGCCCGCCAAGCTGGCGGACTGCCGCAGCGACGACGTCGACCGCAGCGAACTCTTCATCGTCGAGGGCGACTCCGCACTCGGTACGGCCAAGCTCGCCCGGAACTCCGAGTTCCAGGCGCTGCTGCCGATCCGCGGCAAGATCCTCAACGTGCAGAAGTCGTCCGTGACCGACATGCTCAAGAACGCCGAGTGCGGCGCGATCATCCAGGTCATAGGGGCCGGTTCGGGGCGGACCTTCGACATCGACGCCGCCCGCTACGGCAAGATCATCATGATGACCGACGCCGACGTGGACGGCTCCCACATCCGCTGCCTGCTGCTGACGCTGTTCCAGCGCTACATGCGGCCCATGGTCGAGGCGGGCCGGGTCTTCGCCGCGGTGCCGCCGCTGCACCGCATCGAGCTCGTGCAGCCGAAGAAGGGCCAGGAGAAGTACGTCTACACGTACTCGGACCGTGAGCTGCGCGACAAGCTCATGGAGTTCCAGACCAAGGGCGTCCGCTACAAGGACTCGATCCAGCGCTACAAGGGTCTGGGCGAGATGGACGCCGACCAACTGGCCGAGACGACCATGGACCCGCGCCACCGCACCCTGCGCCGGATCAACCTGTCCGACCTGGATGCCGCCGAGCAGGTCTTCGACCTCCTGATGGGCAACGACGTCGCCCCGCGCAAGGAGTTCATCTCCAGCTCGGCGGCGACGCTGGACCGCTCGCGCATCGACGCGTAGGCGCTCCGCCGGGTACCCGGCCGCCGAGACGGATCCGCGCCCCTCACGGGGTGCGGGTCGCCCACTCGTAGCGGTGTTCCGGGCGGCCCGCGTCACCGTACTTGAGCGTCAGCCGGGCCCGGCCCGTGCGTTCCAGCAGTTTGAGGTAGCGCTGGGCGGTCTGGCGGCTCAGGCCGGTCCGTTCGGCGGTCTCCTGGGCCGACAGCGGCCCCTCGGCCGACATCAGGGCCCGGCGTACGAGCTCCGTGGTCGTCGCCGAGTGGCCCTTGGGCAGCTCGGGTTCCGCGACCGCCGAGAGCGCCCCGAAAATCCGGTCCACCTGGGCCTGCTCGGCCTCGCCACCCCCGTCGAGCGTGCGGCGCAGCTCCGCGTACGCCTCCAGCTTGGCGCGCAGGCCTCCGAACGCGAACGGTTTGACCAGGTACTGGAGCGCGCCGGAGCGCATCGCCGCCTGCACGGTGGAGACGTCACGGGCCGCCGTCACCATGATCACATCGGCCTGGAGGCCGCGCCGCCGCATCTCCCGTACGACCTCGAGCCCTGTCCGGTCGGGCAGGTAGTGGTCCATGAGGACGAGGTCCGGACCGGGCAGGGCCTCCAACTGCCGCAGCGCCTGGGCCGCGTCGTGCGCCTCGCCCACGACGCGGAAGCCGGGCACCTTCTCCACGTAGGCGGCATTGATCCGCGCGACCCGTGTGTCGTCGTCCACGACCAGGACCTCGATCATCGCGACTCCTCCTCGGTGGTTGCGGCGGCTGTGCCGGTTCCTCGTGCGGGCCCTGCCTCGGTGATCGGATCGGACGCCGGCCGGCCGGCGGGCTCCGCCAGTGCCTCCGGCAGGACGACGGTGAACGCCGCGCCCCCGCCGTCCGCCTCCGCGACCCCCACGCCGCCCCCCTGCCGTTCGGCGAGCCGGCGCACCAGGGACAGGCCGATGCCGCGCTTCCCGTGTGCGGGTGGCTCCTTGGTGGACCAGCCGTCCGTGAAGACCAGCTCCCGCCGCTCGACCGGAACGCCGGGACCGGTGTCACGCACCTCGAGGAACGCCGTGCGTCCCTCGGTGCGCAGTTGCACCTCCACGCGCGCGCGTGGGGTACCGGCCGCCGCGTCGAGCGCGTTGTCGACGAGGTTGCCGACGATCGTGACCAGCCCTCCGGGGTCGATCAGCCGGTCGGGCAGCGCGGTCCGGGCCGACAGCGTCAGGGCCACCCCGCGTTCGGCCGCGACGGTGGCCTTGCCGACGAGCAGCGCGGCGAGCAGGGGGTCCCCGATCCGCTCCGTGATCTGTTCCGCGGTCGCCCGGTGGTCGCCGACCACCTCGCCGACGAACGCGACGGCGTCGTCGTACATCCGCAGTTCGAGCAGTCCCAGCAGTGTGTGCATGCGGTTGGCGTGTTCGTGGTCCTGCGCGCGCAGGGCGTCGATCAGGCCACGGGTGGAGTCGAGTTCACGGCCGAGCTGTTCCAGTTCGGTGCGGTCGCGCAGGGTCGCGACGGCACCTCCGTCGCCGGTGGGCATGCGGTTGGCGACCAGGACGCGCCGGCCCCGGACGGTGAGCAGATCGGTGCCGGTGACCCGGCCGGCCAGCACATCGGTCGTACGGCCGGCGCCGAGCGCCTCGTCGAGGGAGTGGCCCACCGCCTCGTCACCGACGCCCAGCAGCCGTCGCGCCTCGTCGTTCAGCAGCCGTACGCGGCCGTCGCGGTCCAGGGCGACCACGCCCTCCCGGATGCCGTGCAGCATCGCCTCGCGCTCCGCGAGCAGCGCCGAGATGTCGGAGAAGGCGAGGTCACGAGTCTGCCGCTGCACCCTGCGGGAGATCAGGTACGCGGCCAGCGCCCCGATGGCGAGGGCGGCCCCGGCGTAGGCGAACAGCCCCGGGACGGCGTTGATCAGCCGGGCCCGCACGCTGTCGTACTCGATCCCGACGGAGACCGCGCCGACGATGCGGCCGCCGGCGTCGCGCAGCGGCACCTTGCCGCGGGCCGAGCGGCCCAGCGTGCCCTCGTCGATCTGCATGATCTCGCCGCCGCGCAGGGCCACGCCCGGGTCGGTCGAGACGACCTCGCCGATCTGCTCCGGGTCGGTGTGGGACCACCGCACGCCGTTCCTGTCCATCACCACGACGTACTCCGCCCCGCTGGCCTCGCGGATCCGCTCGGCCTCGCCCTGCACGGGCCCGTCGGCCGAGGGCCCGGTCGTCACGAGGTCCGCGGCGATCTGCGGCTGAACAGCCGCCGTCTGGGCGATCGCGAGGGCGCGGCGCATCGCCTGGTCGTCCAGCTGGTCGCCGAGCGGCGCCAGGAAGAGCCCGGTGGCGAGGACGGCGACCCCGGCGGCGATCGCCACCTGCATCAGCAGGACCTGCGAGAAGGCCCGTCGCGGCAGGCCCAGCCGCAGGCGGCGTGCGGGAGGAGGGGAACTCATGCCCCGACGGTACGTGGACGTCCGCACCCGGCCGAAGGCGGACGGCCCGCCCGCGACCGAGGCCGTCGGGTCCGGCGCGGGCCGGTGACGCGCCGCACGCGCGCGCGTGCGGCCCGTCCACCGTGT
>NZ_JAVRHI010000082.1:0-9790 GCF_034105845.1 Streptomyces sp. CRN 30
CTCGTCGGCCCGGTGCGCGGCCTCGAGGGCGTGGTCCGCCGCGGGCCCGAACCGCTCGCCCTCGCCGAGCACCTCGGCCAGCTGGAGGTGGAGCTGGGCGTGGCCCGCCGGCTGCAGGAACGGTCCGCCGTGCTCCAGCGCGGCCCGCGCCGCCCGCTCGGCGGTCTCCAGGTCCCCGAGGTGCCGCGCGGCCCTGGTGAGCCGCGCCTCCTGCTCCACCGCGAACCAGGGCAGCCCGGCCGCCACGTACGTCCGCGCGGCCCCGTCGAGCAGCTCCGCCGCGGCCGCCACGTCCCCGGCGCGCGCCGCCAGCTCCCCGAGCATGCCGGTCGCCTCGGCGGCCCGTGAGGCCAGCCGTACGTCGGCGGTACGGGGCCCGGCGAGGGCCAGCAGCTCCCGCACCGCCTCCTCGGCGGCGGCGACGGTCTCCCCGTCCGGTTCCTCCCCGGCGTCCTCCACCCGCTGCATCAGGACGCGCGCCCGGCTCATCAGCACGGACGCCGTCTGCCGTACGCCGGTGCCGCCCCCGGAGAACAACGCGAGGACCCGTTCGTACGGTTCGGAGACCAGCTCCAGGGCCGCCGCGGTGTCACCCGTGAACGCCCGGACGGACGCCCCGCGCGCGCGTGCCGCCAGCGCCTCCCCGGGATCACCGGCCTCCTCGTACAGCTCCGCCGCGTGCGCGAACAGGGCCACGCCCTCGGGGCCGCGGCCCATCGCCTCGTGGTCGGCGATCTCCGCCCGGTCGAACGCGGCCAGTTCCGCGCCCTCCGCCCGGGCGGCCCGCGCCACCGCCGCCCACGCCTCCACGGCGTCCGGGTGCAGCGCCTCCGAGAGCCGCCGGGCCTCGGCCAGCAGGTCGGGCAGGCCGGGGGCGACCTCCGGCCGGGCGTCCGGTGCCGTGGAGCCCGCGGCGGCCGCCGCTCCCGATGCCGGCACGCGCGCCCGCCCGGGCGAGCGCACACCGAGCGGCAGCCGCTCCACCAGCGGCCCGCGGCCCATGCGCTCCTCGGCACGCGCACCGACGTACGGCGTGCCGTTGCGCCCGTCGAAGCGTGCGGCCAGCACTCGGGCCTCCCCGCGCGCGTGGGTGGCCAGTTCCCGTGCCGTCCAGGCGCGGCCGGCGGGCCCGGGCACCGGCTGCCCGCCCAGCCCCAGCTCCACCAGGCGGTCCATCAGGAGGGCCACCACGGCCAGGAAGTCCAGCTTGCTGCGCGGGTCCCCGCCGTCGGTGAAGTACGCGGGGCGCTCGGCGAGCAGCTCCAGCCCCCGTGCCTCGTTGCCGGACAGCGCGCAGAACTCCAGGTGGTCCGCGTAGGCGCTGCGCATGCTCTCCATGGCCCGCACCAGCCGGAAACCGCGCAGGTGGTGGGCGCGGGCCTCGTCGTGGCGGCCCAGGCGCAGCAGCGGCAGCAGGGAGGAGGCCAGCACCGTATGCGGCTCGTGGGCGCACGTGTACTCGCCCTGGAGGACCGGCGCCCACAGCCGGAGCGCCTCGGCGTCGTCGCCGCGCAGGGTCTGCCACCAGCCCTGCCCGTGCAGCTCGCAGGCGTGGCAGTCGGCCATGCCGTCCCGGTCGGCCGCCAGCCACGCCGCGTACGCCCGCTCGGCCCGCGCGACGTCGCCCACGTGCGCGGCCACGCTGAACTCGGCGCTGCGCACCGCCCGTTCGGAGTGCCCGGCGAGCCGGTAGCGGCGCTCCATCTCGCCGAGCCACTTCTCGATCGAGGCGAGCGGGACGTGCGGCTGGTTGAGCATGCCGGCCGACATCCACTTGAAGACCCAGTGCAGGGAGTGCGTCTCGTACTCGTCGAAGTCCTCGGGGCGCTCGTCCCACATGCGCAGCAGGCGCGCGAAGGGGACGAACATCTTGTCCTTCTCGGAGCTGTAGTTGTAGACCTTCAGCTGGTGGCCGAGCGCCTCGATCACGGCGAGCGGGATGCCCAGCTTCTCCGCCTGGACGAGCAGGTGCTCCGCGCGTGCGTTGCGCGCCGGGCCCTCCGGCCGGTCGTGGTTGTCGGCCATCGCCCGGCGCAGCTCGTCGAAGTCGGTGATGTCGCCGGCCGGGCCCCTCCCGTGCGCTGTGCTCATCGGCGGCCGTCCTCCCCGGACTCGGTGTGGGTGGCCCATTCCAGGAGGCCGATGAACGCGCGGTTCAGGAGCGCCGTGTCCGCGGGCCGCAGGGGGCGCTGCGCCATCAGCAGGGCCTGCCCGTACAGGGACTCCGTCGCGGTGCCGATCAGCTCCGGATCCTTCAGGGAGCCGACCTTGCGGATCAGCGGGTTGAGGTGGTTGAGCACCAGCCGCGCGCGCGGGGCGCTGCCGCGGAGCGAACCGAGGATGCCCGCCCACAGGTCGTCGGCCCGCTCCTCGGCCTCGGCGCGCGCCTGCTCGTGCCGGGCCGCCCGGTCGTCCAGGTGCAGCGCGGGCACCGACAGCGGGTGGAACGCCCGCAGCACGACGTCGCAGCCCAGGGGGTCGAGGGCGGCCCGCGCGGCGGCCAGGAACCCCGCGAGGGCCAGCTCCTGGTCCGGGTCCACGGTGTCCAGGTGCGCGGTCACCGTGTCGGCGTCCAGCTCGGCGACCACCGTCCCCGGGCGCACCGCCGGCAGCGCCTCGACCAGCTCGCTGTCGTAGGTGTAGCCGCCGTTCACCACGCCCACGCCCTGTGCGGACGCGATGGGCGCGACCTGCCGGTACTCCTCCACGGTGCGCGTGAAGTGCACCACCGGGTGGCGCTGCGCGAACTCCTCCAGGGAGAGCCGCCCGTCGGTCGTCTCGAACGGCAGCCACGGCAGCATCGTGCGCAGCATCTCCGCGTCGTGCCGCGCCAGCGACTTCACGCCCAGGTGGTGCACCGACAGGAAGGCCGCCAGCCGCTCCGGGTCACCGGCCGCGAGCCCGGTCAGCCAGGAGCGGACCCGTTCGCCCAGGGCCTCCCGCACCGCCGCGAGGGTCTCGTCCTCGTACAGCGACTCGCGCGAGGCGGTGGGCCGGAGGCTGTCGGTGTCGAGGACGCAGCGCACGAAGAACGCCCAGTCCGGCAGCAGTTGTTCGGCCCGCTCGGTGAGCAGCATGCCCTTCAGGTGCACCCGGTGGCCCGCGCGCTGGGCGGGGCTCACCGCGGACGGCAGCACGTACGCCACGCCCCGTACACCGGCGAGGGGCACGTCCAGCTCGATCGAGTCCAGCGGGACGAAGCCGAACAGCTCCTGGCAGTGCCGCGCCAGGGCCACCCGCCGGGCGGCGGGCGAGAGGTGGTGGCCGTCCCAGGGCGCGGACGCACCGGTGACCGCCTCGTCGTCCACGCGCACGTCGTACGGCAGCAGCGAGCCGAAGTCCCGCGCCAGGGCGAGGACCCGGTCCCGGCCGAGCCAGTCGGCCGCCCCGGGCCGTGCCGTGAGGAACACGGTCGTACCCGGTTCCGTACGGGCGTCCCCGTCCAGGGTGCGCACGGTGTACGAGCCGTCGTCGCTCGCCGTCCACTCCACGGGCGGCGCGTCCGGCGTACGGGCGCTGCGGCTGACGACCCGGATGCGCTCGGCGACCACGAAGCACGCGAGCAGCCCGATGCCGAACTGCCCCAGGAACTCCGAGCGCGCCGACTCCAGTCCCTCCGCCCGCTTGGAACTGCGGCCGATGGTGGCGAGGAGGCTGTGCACGTCCGCCTCGGTGAGCCCGATGCCGGAGTCCTCCACGCGCAGGGAGCCGCCCTGCGCGTACAGCCGCACGACGGCGGGTGCGCCGGGCTGTTCCGCGCGCCGGGCGGTGATGGCGTCCACGGCGTTCTGCAGCAGTTCGCGCAGGTAGACCTTGGGACTGGAGTAGAGGTGATGGGAGAGCAGGTCCACCAGACCGCGCAGGTCGACCTGGAACGTATGGGGTGACTGTGGTGCCTGGGATGACTGTGAGGTCTGGGAATCCATCGTCACGGCGCCGCTGGCGGGGGGTCGGTCGACGGCGCGGGGTCGGGCGGACCGGTGGGGCGGTGACCGCGGGGGATGGCCGTAGGGGGCGCCATCCTAGGCCGCGAGCCACCCGTCTGACCAGCGGATTCGGGGGACGTCTACGGCATTGTCAGTGGCGTGGTGTGCAATGGATCTCGTGCCCGCACTGGAAGAACCACTGAAGAAGGTGCTCGGCCCCGCCACCGCGAAGGTGATGGCCGAGCACCTCGGCCTGCACACCGTCGGCGACCTGCTCCACCACTATCCCCGCAGGTACGAGGAGCGCGGTCGGCTCACCCACCTCGCCGACCTGCCCATGGACGAGCACGTCACGGTGGTCGCCCAGGTCGCCGACGCCCGCCTGCACACCTTCGCCTCCGCCAAGGCCCCGCGCGGCAAGGGACAGCGCCTGGAAGTGACGATCACGGACGGCAGCGGCCGCCTCCAGCTCGTCTTCTTCGGCGCCGGCGTGCACAAGCCGCACAAGGAGCTGCTGCCCGGCACCCGCGCCCTCTTCGCCGGCAAGGTCTCCGTCTTCAACCGCCGCCTCCAGCTGGCCCACCCGGCCTACGAGCTGCTGCGCGGTGACACGGGAGAGGCGGCCGAGACGGTCGACAGCTGGGCGGGCGCCCTGATCCCGATCTATCCGGCCACCGCCAAGCTGGAGTCCTGGAAGCTCGCCAAGGCCGTCCAGACGATCCTGCCGAGCGCCCAGGAGGCCGTCGACCCGCTGCCGGAGTCCCTCCGTGCGGGCCGGGGCATGGTCGCGCTGCCCGAGGCCCTGCTGAAGATCCACCGCCCGCACACCAAGGCGGACGTCGAGGACGCCCGCACCCGCCTGAAGTGGGACGAGGCCTTCGTCCTCCAGGTCGCCCTGGCCCGCCGCCGCCACGCCGACGCCCAGCTCCCGGCCGTCGCCCGCAGGCCCGCCCCCGACGGCCTCCTCACCGCTTTCGACGCCAAGCTGCCCTTCACCCTGACGGACGGCCAGCGGAAGGTGTCGGAGGAGATCTTCGGCGACCTGGCGACCGAGCACCCGATGCACCGGCTGCTGCAGGGGGAGGTGGGTTCCGGCAAGACGATGGTCGCCCTCCGCGCCATGCTCGCCGTCGTCGACGCGGGCGGGCAGGCCGCCCTGCTCGCGCCCACCGAGGTGCTCGCCCAGCAGCACCACCGGTCGGTCACCGAGATGATGGGCGAGCTGGCCGGTTGGGGATTGTGGCGCGAAGCGCCTCCGCAGAAGGGTGGTGGTGGGCGACGGGAGGGCATGCTCGGCGGGTCCGAGCACGCCACCAAGGTGGTGCTCCTCACCGGCTCCATGGGCGCCGCCGCCCGCCGCCAGGCGCTGCTGGACCTCGTGACCGGCGAGGCCGGCGTCGTCATCGGCACGCACGCGCTGATCGAGGACAAGGTGCAGTTCCACGACCTCGGCCTGGTCGTGGTCGACGAGCAGCACCGCTTCGGCGTCGAGCAGCGCGACGCCCTGCGCGGCAAGGGCAAGCAACCGCCGCACCTGCTGGTCATGACCGCCACGCC
Organism: Streptomyces sp. CRN 30; assembly: GCF_034105845.1. NCBI lineage: Bacteria > Bacillati > Actinomycetota > Actinomycetes > Kitasatosporales > Streptomycetaceae > Streptomyces > Streptomyces sp. CRN 30. The sequence goes on from NZ_JAVRHI010000082.1 coordinate 5,484, forward strand.
CATCCCGCGCACGGTCGCCATGACCGTCTTCGGCGACCTGGAGACCTCCGTCCTCGACCAGCTGCCCGCGGGCCGCTCGCCGATCGCCAGCCATGTCGTCCCGGCCGCCGAAAAGCCGCACTTCCTCGCGCGCGCGTGGGAGCGGGTGCGGGAGGAAGTGGAGAACGGCCATCAGGCGTACGTGGTCTGCCCCCGTATCGGGGACGAGGAGGACGACGGCAGGAAGAAGAAGTCACAGGAGGACGAAGGGGCGGACAAGCGCCCGCCCCTCGCCGTCCTCGAGGTCGCCGACCAGCTCGCCAAGGGCCCCCTCCAGGGGCTGAAGGTCGAGGTCCTGCACGGGCGCATGCAGCCCGACGACAAGGATGCCGTGATGCGCCGCTTCGCGGCGGGCGAGACCGACGTGCTGGTGGCGACCACCGTCATCGAGGTCGGCGTCAACGTCCCGAACGCCACCGCGATGGTGATCATGGACGCCGACCGGTTCGGCGTCTCGCAGCTGCACCAGCTGCGCGGCCGGGTCGGCCGCGGCTCCGCCGCCGGCCTCTGCCTCCTGGTCACCGAGATGCCCGAGGCGAGCGCGGCCCGGCAGCGCCTGAACGCGGTCGCGTCCACCCTGGACGGCTTCGAGCTCTCCCGCATCGACCTGGAACAGCGCCGCGAGGGCGATGTCCTCGGCCAGGCCCAGTCCGGCGCCCGCACCTCCCTGCGGATGCTCGCCGTCATCGAGGACGAGGAGATCATCGCCGAGGCCCGTGAGGAGGCCGCGGCCGTGGTCGCCGCCGACCCGGAGCTGGAGCGCCTCCCCGGTCTGCGCACGGCCCTGGACGCGCTGCTGGACGCGGAGCGCGAGCAGTACCTGGACAAGGGGTGACGGAGGGTCGACGGGAGGATGACGGCTCCGCCCGTACTGCCGCCGCCGTCCGCCGTTCCCGTCACCGACTGCGAGACTGGACCGGTCACGGCACCACCGACACCGACACCGACCGACCCGACCACGGACAAGGACCGAGAAGATGACCCGCGTGATCGCCGGCCTGGCCGGCGGACGCCGACTGGCCGTCCCGCAGGGCGGCGGCACCCGCCCCACCTCCGACCGCGCGCGCGAGGCCCTCTTCTCCACCTGGGAGTCCCTGCTCGGCGGCCCGATCGGCGGGGAGCGCGTCCTCGACCTGTACGCGGGTTCCGGCGCCGTCGGACTGGAGGCGCTCAGCCGGGGCGCCTCCCACGCCCTGCTCGTCGAGGCCGACGCCCGCGCCGTCCGCACGGTCCGCGCGAACGTGAGCGCGCTCGCCCTCCCCGGCGCCGAGGTCAGAGCGGGCAAGGCGGAGCAGGTCGCCCGGACCCCGGCCCCGGCCGACCCGTACGACATCGTCTTCCTCGACCCGCCGTACGCGGTCGCGGACGATGATCTCCGGGAGATCCTGGTCACACTCCGCACCGGGGGCTGGCTCGCGGCGGACGCCCTGGTCACCGTGGAGCGCAGCACCAGGGGCGGGGAGTTCGTCTGGCCGGAGGGGTTCCGGGCGCTACGCGCCCGTCGCTACGGCGAAGGAACGCTTTGGTACGGTCGCGCCGCCTCTACGTGCGACAACGCACGATGACCGGACCGGAGAGCGAGGGACCTCAAGTGCGCCGCGCCGTCTGTCCCGGGTCGTTCGACCCGATCACCAACGGACACCTCGACATCATCGCCCGCGCCGCGAAGCTGTACGACGTCGTCCACGTCGCGGTGATGATCAACAAGTCCAAGAAGGGCCTGTTCGAGATCGACCAGCGGATCGACCTGATCCGCCAGGTCACCGCCGAGTACGGGAACGTGGAGGTCGAGTCCTTCCACGGTCTCCTCGTCGACTTCTGCAAGCAGCGCGACATCCCGGCCATCGTCAAGGGCCTGCGCGCCGTCAGCGACTTCGACTACGAGCTGCAGATGGCCCAGATGAACATCGGCCTCTCCGGTGTCGAGACCCTCTTCGTCCCCACCAATCCGACCTACAGCTTTCTCTCCTCCTCCCTCGTCAAGGAGGTGGCGACCTGGGGCGGTGACGTCTCCCACCTGGTGCCGCCGGTGGTCCTCCAGGCCCTGAACCAGCGCCTCGGGCAGGACTGAGGGCCGGTAAGGCACCATCCGGTGTCGGGCGGGGCGCCGGTGGCCGTACAGTCGACCCGTCCGTCTCCAACACACTGCAGAGAGTGGCGAGCACACGGTGGACGTGCAGAAGAAGCTCGACGAGATCGTCGCGGCGGTGTCCGGCGCCCGGGGCATGCCCATGTCGGCCTCGTGCGTGGTGAACCGCGCCGACCTGCTCGCGTCGCTCGAAGAGGTCCGCGCGGCGCTGCCCGGCTCCCTCGCGGAGGCCGAGGAGCTGATCGGCGACCGTGACCAGATGGTCCGGCAGGCCCGCCAGGAAGCCGACCGGATCATCGAGGGCGCGCACGCCCAGCGCGGCTCCCTGATCTCCGACACCGAGGTCGCCCGCCGCTCGCAGGCCGAGGCGGACCGCATCCTCACCGAGGCCCGCCGGGAGGCCGAGGAGGTCCGCGCGGAGGCCGACGAGTACGTCGACTCCAAGCTCGCCAACTTCGAGGTCGTCCTCACCAAGACCCTGGGCTCCGTCGGCCGCGGCCGCGAGAAGCTCCTCGGCACCGGCCCCGGCACGGACGAGAACGGGTACGAGGACGAGGACGCCCCCGAGCGCAGCCACGACCCGGAGACCCTGCGCCGCGACGCCGACGCGTACGTCGACGCCAAGCTGGGCGCCTTCGAAGCGGTGCTCGCCAAGACCCTCCAGGCCGTCGGCCGGGGCCGCGAGAAGCTGCACGGCCGCATCGCCACCGACGACCTCGGCGCCCTCGCCCTGGACGGCGACGGCATCCGCAAGCAGCACACCAGCGACGCCGACTACCTGGCGGACCTGGCCGCGCTCGCGGACGCCCCCGCGCCCGCCCGTACCCCGGAACGGCCCCCGGCCCAGGAGCCGGCCGCGGAGGTCCCGGTCCACCAGCAGTACGCCCAGCACCAGCAGGACGCCTACGCGTACCAGCAGCAGGACCAGTACGGCTACCAGCAGGGTTACGGCGGCCAGCCGGACCCCTACGGCTACCAGCAGGCCGACCCGTACGCCGCGTACCCGCAGCAGCCGGCGTACGACCCGAACCAGCTTCCGCAGCCGGACCAGGGGCAGCAGGGACACCCGGGGCAGCAGGGCCACCAGGAACACGGACAGCGGGACCAGCAGGGGTACGCGCTCGACGAGACGAGCCTCTTCGACACCAGCATGATCAGCGCCGAGCAGCTGCGCCAGTACGAGCAGGGCCGCGGCGGCCACTGACCGGTGGCCGAAGGCCCTGGCGGTCCTGTCCCGGCCGGGGCCGCTGTCCGGCGGTCACCCACCGGTTTGGGCCGGAGGCGAATGGTCCAGTATCCTGTCTCTTCGGTCGCGCCTGCGTTCACGCTGCCTGTGCGGACGCCGAAGACGCCCGCGACCGACAGCCGCCCCCGACACCGGGGCGGCGTACTTCCCCCGAGCTGTGAAGACCGGAAGCAGAAATGGCCTCGAACGCCCGCCTCGACCACCGCAACCCCCTCGTGTTCGACACGCACGAGCTGGGGCGGCGTCCTGGTGCGCTGCAGCGCCTGAACCGCACGGTCGACGCCCCCAAGGATCTCGGTATCCAGGACGTCATCGGAGTGCCCGAGGGTGCCCCGGTGGAGCTCGACCTCCGGCTGGAGTCGGTCATGGAAGGGGTGCTTGTCACAGGCACCGCCCGTGCACGGGCCGAGGGGGAGTGCGTAAGGTGTCTGGAGCCGCTCGGGCTGGAGCTCGAAGCGGACTTCCAGGAGATGTTCTCGTACCCTGACGCCGACGACCGGGGCCGTGTGAAAGCGGAGCCGGCCGACGACGCCGAGGAAGACGAGGACGGACCCCTCCTCGAGGACGGCCTGTTCGACCTCGAACCCGTGCTGCGCGATGCGGTGGTGCTCGCACTGCCGATGCAGCCGGTGTGCCAGGACGACTGCCCCGGCCTGTGCTCCGAGTGCGGAGCCCGGCTCGCGGACGACCCGGACCACCACCACGACGCCGTCGACATCCGTTGGGCGGCACTGCAGGGACTCGCCGGTTCACTCGAAGATGGCGAGAAGGACGAGATGAGCGGCGCCGAGTCGGGCGTCGACGAGAAGCAGGAGAAGTAGCCGTGGCTGTTCCGAAGCGGAAGATGTCGCGCAGCAACACGCGCCACCGCCGGTCGCAGTGGAAGGCTGCGGTCCCCACCCTGGTTGCGTGCGAGCGCTGCCACGAGCCCAA